>JABSPN010000140.1 GCA_013214425.1 Flavobacteriaceae bacterium
GTTAGGTTGTCTAATGTACCATCCTCGTTGTTATCCAGATATTGCGCCATAATATTAGCAGCATGTAGTAATCGATTATCATCAACAGTTGGAACGGCATAAATAGGAATTCCGAAGACCTCAACTTTTCTGTTAAAAGAAGACAATCCGTTGTTGTCGGTGTTCTCGACAATAGTAAAATTTGGATCGTTTCCAGGATTAATTGTGCCAGTAGGATTGGTCGAATTATTATCGTCATTAGAACAGGAATTACAACTCAAAAAGAAAGTTGTAAGTGCTGTTAACCCAAAATGTTTTATGTACTTTTTCATATGAAATATTTTATTGTTCATACTAAGAAAAGCTAAAGATGAAATATCCCTAAGTACAAATCCCAATAAAGAGTCCGAGTACTTCTACTCAGACTTTTTTAATTTGGAACGCTTTGACTTACAGCATCTAAAGATTTAACAGTGAAATTTCCTAAGGCGCGTTTATTTTCACTGATATTCATAATATTTCCTTCAATATTTACGGGTGGAGTAGCAAAAAGTTGCCTAGGATCTCCAGGACCTTCATTGTCATTTCCTTCTTGTTGAAGTGTCTGGTTTAAATAAAACTGATACGATTCACTATTAATGTTTTCCAGTCTTACCAGAATTTCATCATAGTCAAAATCGACATCATCATCAACAAAAAACGGGAAAATATCTAAGTCAACTAAAGCTTCATCACTTCCGTTAAAAATAACATCTGTCGACTCAGATCGACTTCTGGATACGATATTACCATTCAAAATCAAATCAATACTAAAGTTATAAAAATTCGTGTCGTTTTCTGGGTCAGTAAAAAGGATTTCGATGTATTCGTCTTCAGCAAACAACTCTATTTCTGTTATTGGAACTACAGGTTTTAAGAGTTCTCTTTCAGAAATAAATGTGGTACCATCAGTAAGCAGAACTTCAATCCAATACTTGTTTCCTGTAAGGGTAGTTATTGCTTGAGTTGTGGTATAGACTCCTTCAAAAACAGTAAAGCTATCTGTAACTAAATTGGTTATTCCAGATGTATCTTCAGTATACAAAGAAACCATAGCATCATTAATTGG
This sequence comes from Flavobacteriaceae bacterium, assembly GCA_013214425.1. Lineage (GTDB taxonomy): Bacteria > Bacteroidota > Bacteroidia > Flavobacteriales > Flavobacteriaceae > DT-35. The sequence goes on from JABSPN010000140.1 coordinate 1,088, forward strand.
GTTTGAGGTTAAATTGGAATTAAGAGGTACCGATTGTTGTATGTCAATCACCACAGGAGCGGTTTCCTGACTAATAGTTCCGAAAATTATGGTTTGCGGTTCAAAAGGAACATCTACAGATATTTCTTCGGTACATTGAGAGAACCCCAGCAGCATGACAATGTATGTAAAGTGTTTTAATTTCATGACTTAGAATTTGAAGTTATAGGTTACAAAAGGGACTGGAGCCCCTATAATTGAGTATTGAAAGGTTCTGAGTTGATTATCTCTCAGGTTACTATAGACCGAAAACGGATTTTTATGTCCGTATGCATTGTACACACCAAACACCCAGTGTCCAGACCATTTTCGATTTTCTTTTTTTGTTGGCGTATAAGTAAACGAAAGATCGAGGCGATGAGTAGGATTTAAACGAAAAGCATTTCTATCTGAATACGTAAAGAATTGTACTCCGTCAATTATAAATTTACCTGTTGCATAAGTAGTAGGTCTTCCAGATTGCAGAGTAAAGAAAGCGCCGACCTTCCATTTTTTACTGAACCGATAGTTTCCAGTTATATTAAACAAATGCGGCCGATCATAATTCGAAGGATAATAATCTCCGTTATTGATATTGATAGAATTAAAAGGACTTGTTGTTCTTCTTCTGGTTACAGAATAAGTATAATTGGCATTTCCTGTAAATCGGCCTTTGGTTTTATACACACCGAATTCCAATCCGTATGCATATCCTTTAGCAGGTAATAGTTGGGTTTCGATATTTTCATTCAGGAATAAATCGGCACCATTTATATATTCTACTAGATTATTAAATGTCTTATAATAGCCCTCCACTATGAAGTTATATTCTCTTTTAGGTGTATCATAAGCATAGCCAGCGGAAATCTGATTTACCTCAAGCGGTTTCACATGTGCCCCGGCAGGTTTCCAGATATCGAAGGGCAACGCAGCAAAACTATTGGAAATTAAATGAATGTATTGAAACATTCTGTTGTATCCTAACTTCAGAGTCTTTCTATCACTTAAGTCATATTTAAGTGCAATACGAGGTTCAAAACCACTGTACGTTTTTATGATTTCGTTTTGTCTGTAACTGCGAGTATTAATAATCGTGCCTACACTAGGAGGCTGACCAGGCTCGTAAGTAGAGACATTGTAAGGTCCGATATTTCCAAACCAGGAATAGCGCAATCCGATATTGGTGGAAAATTTATTCCAGGTTCTATTGTAGGATAAATAAGGAGGTAATTCTTGTAGGAGTAAACCGATATAAGGTACTGTTAAACCCAAAACGAATACTAGTATCTGCATTATGGTAGTAAGTAAAATCGGGTTTTACAATCCAGTTTTCTACGGAAGATTTCCACGTAAAATTGGTGGCAGCTCCTGTAGGTCCGCCGCTGGAGTTCTCAGAAGATAAATCATAATTATATCGACTGAATATTCCTGAAAGGTTCATGAATAATTTATCAGAAAAAATATGATTCCATCGAATAGTTGTGGTCGCATTTTTCCATCTGAAATCGACTATTTCATCTTCTGAATTTTCTTGAGTATCTTGATTGTCATCGTCGTCTCCAAACTTAAGACGCATGACATCTGCTCCAAAATATCCAGAAACAAACAACTTGTTTTTTTCATTAATATCCCAGGAAACTTTGGAATTCAAATCGTAGAAATAAACCTTATTGCCTTTTAAGTTTTTAAAAAGCGGAAAGAATAAATCAAAATAGGAACGTCTTCCTGAAACCAGGAAACTCAGCTTTTCTTTTTTTATTGGACCCTCTAATGTGAGTCGGGAAAACAGTAAGCCAACACCTCCTTCTCCTTTTAATTTTTTGTTGCTTCCATCTCGTTGTCGAATGTCTAAAACAGAAGAGGCTCTTCCTCCGTAACGCGATGGAATTCCTCCTTTATATAATTGCATGTCTTTAATTGCATCTGCATTAAAAATCGAAAAGAACCCCCAAACATGTGAAGAATTATAAATAGGAGCTTCATCAAGTAGGATGAGGTTTTGATCGATATTTCCTCCTCTAACATTAAAACCGGTAGTTCCTTCACCAATTGAGTTCACGCCCGGCTGGGTTAATACTGCTCGTGTTACATCTGGCTCTCCTAACAAAGAAGGTAACTGTTTAATATCTTCTGTTTTCAGATTGATGGAACCACTAATGACATTATTGGTCTGACTTTTAGAATTTTTATTAGCCATAACTACTACCTCCTCTAACTGATCTGAATCAAGCTGTAAATCAATATTCAGTTTTTGATTACTTTCTAAGTTGATGTTTTGGATAAAGTTTTGATAGCCCAAATAGGAAATGATGATCTCGTGATTCCCTTGTTCTAATGTTAAGGAAAAGAAACCGTATTCATTGGTGACAGTTCCTTTATTGGTGGTGATATCCTGAATGGTTGCCCCTATTAATGTTTCTCCTGTTGAGTTATCCTTAATCGTTCCGCTAATGGTGTAAGACTGTCCAAAAGCAGCACTTACAGATAGAAAAATAAATAGTTTAAGAATTTGGTGTTTCATAAATTTTTTTAAAGTAATACATCTAAACAAAGAAATTCCTTATACAGTTTTCGGTTAAATTTTTTAGGTTCCTCTATTCAGACTTTTTCATCATTAATTCATATTGTTTGGGTGTAATACCTTCTACTTTTTTAAAAGCAGTGTAAAAGGTTGATTTTGAAGAAAAGCCCGCTTCTTCTGCCAAACCTAAAATACTTAACTGCTTGGCCTTAGGTGAAGTGAGTAGTTCTTTAAATTTAGCCACCCTAAATTCGTTGATAAAATGGTAAAAATTAGTTTTTGAGCAAGTATTAATTAACCTTGATAGCTCTTTTTCTTTTGTTTCTAAGACAATAGCAAGTGTTCTTAAATTCAAATCTTTGTTTACAAACAACTTCTCTTCTTGAATACGGTTATAGATTGTTTTGAACACAAATTCATCATCAGAATTTACCTCAGGAGAAAAATTAGTTTTTGTAATAGGCGGTACCTTTTTTCTAAAATGAGTTTCTTTAAAATTTTCAGGCTGAGAAATTCCTTTATAGCCAATCCAATATACGAGCAAAAAAGTAATTATTGTGGAAACTATGGAAAAAATCTCGGGCAAATTCCCATTAAATAAGCCAACAAGATCTTCAACAAACCAAAGGATATTAAAAAAGAGGAAAACAATCAAGATGGTATTAATCCACGAAAGGGTTTTCTGCTCAATCTCTGAATAAAATTCGGTAATCGATTTCAGGTGTTCCTTAAGGATTTTAAAAAGATACAAGATAATGGCAACATTAAAGCTGTATTCAAATAAAGAGAGCAATAAAGATTCTTTGAAGAAGAATCCTAACCAGAATAGTATGTTGATTAATATTCCGGGTAAAAATAAAAACCATTCTATCTTCTTTATGTTGAGGTTGACTATTTTTTTAATGTAAATCAGGAGAAAAACAAGGGTTACATAAACGGTATCCATAGGGATAAATAAATCGATCGTATTAGACTCGGCTAAGTTGTTACTCAGTGCTCCCAGAATTTCTAATGACAAACTAAGCATGAATAACCCCAAAAAAATAGTAGCTTTGGGGGGTTTAAAAAGGAATAAACAACCCAGCATAAAAGCTGTAGAGAAAGACAATAAGTCTATTATCGAGCCGATATTTAGTGTAATATCCATAGGTTGTCGATTTACTTTTACTAATTAAAACTATTATGGGAATTATTAAAGTTGATAATATAAAAGTTTATGCCTATCACGGCTGTTTGATTGAAGAATCTAAGATAGGAAGTAATTATAGAGTAGATCTAAAAGTTAAGGCAGATTTAACAACTTCTGCTCAAACAGATGATTTAAACGATACGGTAGATTATGTATTATTAAACAATATTGTAAAAGAAGAAATGGCGATTCGATCAAAGTTACTGGAAGAAGTGGCAAATCGCATATTAAATCGTATATTTAAAGAGTCGCAACAGGTTACTTTTGCAGAAGTGGCTGTTTCGAAATTGAATCCGCCAATTGGAGGAGATGTAGAAAAAGTGACAATTATTCTAAGCAAAGAAAGATAATTAAAAAAAACTTTTTAAATTTGCTATCCTTAAAAACTAAGGGTGTCGTGGCCGAGTGGCTAGGCAGTGGTCTGCAACACCATCTACAGCGGTTCGAATCCGCTCGACACCTCAAAAAAACCTCAGTGAAAACTGAGGTTTTTTTATAGTACTTAAAACTAGTGTTTGTTAAACTACTAACTACTTGGGCTTTCCGATAGTAATAAAACTAATTAATAGCACAAAACCAAACCTAAATTAACACATTCATGTGATAGGAATTGTCGTATCTAATCATTTATTTTTTTATCAAATCTAATGATCCTAGCTAACCATTTGTAGTTTGATTTTCTGAGCATAGTAATTAGTGGGTAATAAAAAGGCTTTTTCTTTACCCCTGAATACCTAGCTCTTTGAATTTTATTCCTGTCAATTTGGTAAGCAATAAGAATTATTAGTAAAATTAAAAGAATAATCACAACAATCTTTTTTTCAAATATATATGTCTAGCTAACACCTCTTGGGTGATAATTCAACAATCATCTCAGGGTTTTCAATAGTTTAAAGGGTTTAACAATTTAATATACTAAGCCTTCTCTTCTGACAAATCAACTGCTTTCATTACTAAAAGTATTCTTTTATCTCTGTAATTATTATCAATCCCGAAAATGGAATACATCTTTTTCAAAGATGATCTAACACCAGCGATACTTCTATATACTTGTTCAGCCAGATCATAGTTGCTTATCATAGGATTGACTACTAAGGATTGTAGTATTTTCCAATCGGTGTCGTTTAATTTACAACTCATCTTACTTTCAATTCGGCCTTTATCTAAACAACGATTTATTCCAATTTTATTGTTATTCAACAATGAAATATTCAACTTATCCTTAAGAAAATTTAGTTCAGAATGTAATTCAAAGGCGCTAACTTTTTGCGACTTTTTGTTTTGAATCAAGACCACTAGAACAATCAATATAATCAATAATAATAACATATAAATAGTACTATGAAAATTGAAAATTTTACTCTTTTCATTAGCAATATTATTCTCGTGCTTATCTACTAAGTGTCTAAACAAAAGTTTGTTATCATCATTTTTAGTCGCTATTTCATCTCGGATCTTTATGTAAGAGTTTGTGAAGTAAAGTATAGAATCTTTGTTGCCCTCCTTCTCATAAATATTAGATAATAATTTTGAAGATTCAGCTACTTGGTTAGTATACTCTGGAGTAGAATTAGCCATTTTATAAACTCGTGTTGCATTTCCTTTTGCATCATCTAACATATTCAATTCGTAATTAATCTTTCCCAACAGTAAATAAAAATCCATCTCGAAATAATCATTCCCTGATCTATCCAATTTATCTATTGCCTTTAAGCAATAATTTTTTGACATTAAATAATCACCATCAATATAATAAGTGTGAGCAATTCGAAAATATATATTCTTCTCGTGTTTTGATGTGATTAGATTGTTAAGCACAGAAAGAAGTCTTTTTCTAGCTTCTTTTGTATGACCAGATTTCTCTTCTACAGCAGCTATATTTATTTGAGCTGTTTGAAACCTAACAAGGTTTTCAGAGTTAGATTCAACTTGCTCAAAATAAAACTTTGCTATATCTAGCAACTCTTCGCTCTCTCTGTAAACTATAGCAGCATCAAAATAAATCACCCCATTCAAAATCATTGATTTATCAAATGCTTCAGGGTTATTATTTGCTTTTTTAGAAAAAATCATTGCATAATCCGAAAAATCTGATGCTTCCTCATATAACCCTAGTCTTAAATATGCTACGCTGGTATTGTAATACATTTCAAAATCCTCTTTTATTTCTAATCCTAAATGACAATAATATAAAACCGAATGATAATCAAACTTCTTCATTGAAATCCTACTAAGCACAACATAAGAGTAAGCCTCAAGGTCTTTCAAATAATTTAATTCGGCCAAATTCAAGAGTTCACATATGGTTTCTTCGGCTTTAATCAATTCATTTGTTTCAATGAAAAAATCACAATTATCTTTTAATTTCTTTACAGTGTCATTAAGTTCATCAATGGTTGATATTTTTATTGACCTTGTTTGTTCTCTTTTCTTTTTATACAAACCAAATGCCCACTCCATATTAGTGTCAAAATAGATTCTTTTTTCAGGCTTTAGATTCCAAGCATCAATGTCGTTTTTTGTCACAAAGAGTTTTGTACTTAAGGGAAAAACCAAATTGGTGAAATTAAATGAAGAAACTATTGAAATTGTTAAGAGTAAAGCATACATAAGTAAATAAATTTGTTTGACAGCTTACAATTCTTCAAGAAAATACTCACGATGAATTTGCAAAAATGGCAAAGGTTAATTGTATGTAATAACAAGCAAAATTAACAAAGAGCC
>JABSPN010000141.1 GCA_013214425.1 Flavobacteriaceae bacterium
CCTCCTGCTCCCAAAGCAGGCGCGATGACCGGGCTACGCTACACCCCGATTAATAAAATAGCGGAGAGACAGGGATTCGAACCCTGGCAACGCTTACGCGTTGACAGATTAGCAATCTGCTCCATTACCACTCTGGCACCTCTCCAATATATTTATGAACTTGCAATATTTTATTGCGGATGCAAATGTAATTTTTCATTCCTAATCTTACAAGAAATTTGACTATTTTATTTTAAAAAAATCGCTATCCATTCTTGCTATAAGAACTACTCTCCTATTAATCAGGATACTCAATACGCAAATGGTAAATATGGTTGAGTTTCTTTTTCAAAACCTTCTTGACAATTTCTATTTCTTTAAAGGTAATGTTCGCATTTAAAAACTGCCCTTCATTAACTTGCTTACTGATTATCTTCTCAACAAATTCATCTATTAAAACAGAATTTGGTTCTTTCAAACTCTTTGAAGCCGCCTCTACACTATCGCACATCATTAAAATTGCGGTTTCTTTTGAAAAAGGTGCTGGTCCAGGATATTGAAAATCTTCCTTCTTAACCATGACTCCCTCGTCCTGAGCTGTTTTATAGAAATAATACACTGTTGTTGTTCCGTGATGCGTCCTTATAAAATCAATTACCCTGTCTGGAAGATTAAATTTCTTAGCCAACTCGATACCGTGAATAACGTGATCAATAATAATCTGAGCACTCTCTTTTGGCGATAATTCATCGTGAAGACTAGATGATGATTTTTGATTCTCTGTGAAATACAATGAGTTCTTCATCTTGCCAATGTCGTGATATAAAGCTCCTACCCGAACTAACATAGTATTGGCTCCTATTTCGTTCGCAACTGCTTCAGCCAGATTAGCGACGTTTAAAGAGTGATGGAACGTTCCAGGCGCTTCATTCTCTAACTTCTTTAAAAGTTTTGAATTTGTATCTGAAAGTTCTAATAACGATACATCTGAAACTAATCCAAAGAATTTTTCATAAATATAAATCAACGGTTGTACTAACAACATTGCTGCTCCTGAAAGGATATAACGAATAAAATAGTCCCATCGTAAATCACTCGAAAAGGTTTCTCCATTAAACTTAAACACCTCTAAAAACTGAACGATATCGCCCTCTTTTATGATATAAAAAGCAAATGAAGCTAGTATATAAATCGATACGATTTGACCTACTGAAATGAAGAGGTTTACTCGTTTGTGAATTTCAGAAACGGTCAAAATTGTTACAATACCCGCAACAATTTGCAAGAAGACATATTCAAAACTATCTGGAACGATAAACCCAACTATTAATACTGCTACTACATGTGAAAATAATCCTAATCGCGCATCAAAAAAGGCTTTCAGGATTAATGGCAGAATACACATTGGTACGACATAGATAAAATCGGTATCGTATTTTACAGCTAATGATGTTAAGATAATCATCAGCGTTATGTTGAACAGTATGAATGTAACTTTAGTATTATTCTCAAAAATGTCGTTTCTGTATTTTTTCAAGAAAAGAAATAGCATCATTAGAATTAGTGACACTAAAATCAAATAACCAAAAACGATCCAGTTATAATTCGATTTACTCCATGTTTGTGATTCATACTTAGAGCGAAGTGAATTCAACTTATTCAATTTTAGTCCTTCTACTACTTCTCCCTTTGCGATAATTTTAAATCCTTTCTCCTGAACTCCATGTATTTCAGGTAGTGCAGCAATTTGTTCTTCAAGAGCATTATTGGTCAATGTTTCACTTAAACTTAAATTCGATTTAAGATTATCATACACCAATGAGGTGATCTGATCTTGATATATGACCAATGAATCTACAATAAGCTGTTTGAAAATAACATCCCTAATTTCATTGTTTAAAACAATTTTATCAAATGTGGTTTGCTGTAATGAATTGTCTGATTTTATAAAAATTCCTTTCCCCTGATCAAAATCAAGATCTTCATCTAACACTCCAAACTCATATAAATTGGTAACAATTGAGGTTAAACTCTTCTCTAGTTTTGGCTTATCAGCTACTGTATCGTTTACTAATTCATTAAATTCAAGTTGAATTTTAGTAGCAACAATTTCTGAAATATCATTACTTTTTATGAAATACGGAATGTTTTTCTCTCTAATCTCTTGCTGTTCTTGGGCTAATTCCTCTTTAGACTTTTCAATTTGAAAATTAAATGGGGCTACTAGCGTTTCATATTGCCATGGCTTACCTTTCTGAAATTCATAGGGAAACTTTCCTCCTTTAGGAAACACATAGACAATCAGCAATACTGTCAGTATATAAAGTCCGACTTTATATACCAATGCGTGATACCTGTATAGTGTATTAAAAAAGTTTTTCATTGATTCTGAAATCAAATGTAAAAATAAAATATTTAGTCATCTACAATTAGTTGGTGAACTTGTCAAAATTGAGTAAATTCGCAACTCTTAAAATTAATATTAAAAACATGATAAAAGTAGTAATCGTATCAGCAGCAAGAACGCCTATAGGAAGCTTTATGGGGGGGTTATCAACCGTCTCTGCAACTAAGCTAGGTGCAACAGCTATTAAAGGTGCATTAGATAAAATCAATCTTGATCCAAATCAAGTTGATGAAGTATTAATGGGAAATGTTGTTCAAGCTGGTGTTGGTCAGGCTCCTGCTAGACAAGCTGCAATCTTTGCTGGTTTATCTAAGGATGTACCCTGTACTACTGTAAATAAGGTTTGTTCTTCTGGGTTAAAAGCTGTGATGCAAGGTGCTCAAAGTATCATATCAGGTGACGCTAGTGTTGTTGTCGCTGGAGGAATGGAAAATATGAGTTTAATTCCACATTACTACCACGCAAGATCTGCTAATAAATTTGGTCCTGCCAAAATGGTAGACGGAATGCAAGTTGATGGTCTTATCAACGTATATGATCAACAATTGATGGGAGTTTGCGCAGATCAATGTGCTAAAGAATATGATTTTTCTCGTGAAGATCAAGATGCTTTTGCTATTCAATCTTACAAAAGATCTGCTGCAGCATGGGAAGCCGGGAAATTTGATAATGAAGTTGTTCCTGTAGAAGTCCCTCAAAGAAGAGGTGAACCTGTAATTGTCGCTAGAGATGAAGAGTTCACGAATGTTAAAATGGAAAAAATTCCAGCATTAAGAGCCGCGTTTTCTAAAGAAGGTACTGTAACTGCTGCTAATGCTTCTACTATCAATGATGGAGCTGGTGCTGTTATTTTAATGTCTGAAGAAAAAGCTAATGAATTAGGTTTAACACCATTGGCAACCATCAAAGGCTATGCTGATGCCGCTCATGAGCCAGAATGGTTTACCACTGCTCCTGCTAAGGCATTACCAAAAGCTATTGCAAAAGCAGGAGTTAATCAAGACGATATTGATTTCTTTGAATTTAATGAAGCATTTTCTGTTGTTGGATTAGCGAACATGAAAATTTTAGGATTAGATGATACCCATGTAAATGTAAATGGTGGCGCTGTATCCTTAGGACACCCATTAGGATGTTCAGGAGTAAGAATCCTAATTACTTTACTAAGCGTATTAGATCAGAATGATGGTAAGCTTGGTGCTGTTGCTATTTGTAATGGTGGTGGCGGTGCTTCTGCTATGGTTGTTGAAAGAGCTTAATCTTAATAGATCCATTCTCTAATGCAGTACGGTATTTGCAATTTAAGCATTGTTCCCATGAGACTGGAACCTTCAGACACCTCTGAAATGGTTACCCAGGTACTTTATGGTGATGAGTTTAAAGTGCTTGAACAAAGAAAAAAATGGAGCCGTATACGCTTAGCTTTTGATAAATACGAAGGCTGGATAGACAACAAACAATACCTTGAAATTTCTGAAGAGCACTATAATTCGCATACAAACTCAGAGATCATACTTTCTAATGATTTAGTTGAGTTTATTTCTAATGATCAGCAACAATTAATTCCAATTAGTCTTGGAAGTAACCTTAATGGACTTAGTTTTTTTAACCATGAGTTTGAAGGTGAAAGTACTACTGGATCAAAACACAAATCTAATTTGATCAACACAGCGATGCTTTACCTTAACACACCCTATTTATGGGGAGGGAAAACCCCTTTTGGTATTGATTGTAGTGGCTTTACTCAAATGGTTTATAAGTTAAATGGGTTCAAACTTCTTCGTGATGCTTCTCAACAAGCAACACAAGGTGATGCTTTAAGTTTTATTGAAGAAGCTGAGCCAGGTGATTTAGCATTCTTTGATAATAGTGAAGGAAATATTACGCATGTGGGAATTATCATGAAAAACAATTATATCATCCATGCGCATGGAAAAGTAAGGATAGACCGTATTGATCACACTGGAATTTTTAACGCAGAAAGAAATACACATACGCACAAACTTAGAGTGATCAAGAAAATAGTGTAAGAAAAAACTATATAAACAAAAAAGCGCATTCAATATGAATGCGCTTTTTTTATGTTTTACTACATAAGATTACTGCCCACCTAGTTTTTGTAGCTTAGCATCTACTTCAGCTTTTTTATCACTCATTTTTAAGAATGCATATAAGTTATAAAGCGCTGTTAAAATCCCTTCGTCGTTTGGCTGAAGGGTATGCGCTTTTTCTAAAAGAGGTAATGCTTTTCTTCTAGTCAAATCAATTTTCTCTTTCATAGCATCGTATTCATTATCATCATCGATGTCACGTAACTGTTTTCTCATTTCAGTAACCTGATCAATAAACATCACAGCTAAATTCACATTGGCACCTAAATCATCTTCTTTGATTTTCAAAGCTTTATTAAAAAATGATTCCGCTGTTTCGTAATCCTTATTGTCTTTAGAAACAATCGCAATATTATTGATCACATCAAAATTATTAGGCTCTAATTCGGCAGCTTTCATTAAAGTCGATTTGAACTTTTCGTTATCACCTTGAGCATAGTAAATATTTGCTTCACTCACTAACATATTTGCGTCACTCGGATTTTCAGTTTTAGCTCTTTGGATCGCTTTAATCGCATTATCATTATCTTTTAACTCTACATAGATCTGAGCAATTTTTTTCAAAATTGTTGGTCTTTGAGAAGGCTTTTGTCTTGTTTTTGGATTTGTATGTGTTCCTGCTTTTAGATCTAATGTTCTTTGAAGCTTATCACCATATACTTTAATCTCACCCGTTGCCTTATCAGTTGCAATTAGTTCCTCTCCTTCTCCAGTGTAATTAATCTTATCTAATTCCAAATAGCTCTTCAAGGCATTTTGATAATCTTTCGCTTGCACATAAGTTTGAGCTGCGAAAAATAATAATTGCTGATCACCGTTTAAACTGTAAATAGCTTGAAATTTATCTGCAGCAGCTTTGTATTGACTATTATTATAGTCTTCCATAGCTTTACTTTGAATGTTTGTAGCTACACCCGCCATTAAACCATTAGTTTCAGTCGTATATTTATTATTAGATAATTCATTACTTTTTTCGAAACTCGTGGAGGCAGTTTGAATATTCTTCATATTGAAAATATTCCCATTACCCAAAAACGCTTTTCCTTTTAGGAAGTAATACTTCGCTTGTGTTTTCGCATCTGCACCTTCCATAACTGAAGCCGCATTTGTCGCCTCAGTCTGGGCTGAAACAAAGTTTCCAGATTTAATCGCTTTTTCTATCGCTTTAATCTCATTCTTCTGAGCGAAAGTTATTGTTGCTGATAATAACGTTATAACAAATAATTGTTTTCTCATTCTAATTTAATTTATTCTTCTTCGTTTCTACTCGTATCAATGGGTGTGCCATTTTCTATGGCATCTAAGTTTTCTCCTTCAATTTCTTCCTCTTCTTCATGCATTACTTTCGCTACAGCTGCAATAGAATCTTTTCCTTTAATGTTAATTAACCTAACTCCTTGAGTCGCTCTACCCATTACCCTTAAAGATGCCACAGCCATTCTAATAATAATTCCAGATTTATTGATGATCATTAAGTCATCTTGGTCTGTTACATTTTTAATGGCCACTAATTTACCTGTTTTTTCGGTAACAGAAATGGTTTTGACACCTTTTCCACCTCTATTGGTAATTCTATAGTCCTCTAAACTAGATCGTTTACCATAACCGTTTTCAGAAACTACAAGAATATTGCTTTCCATATCATTAACAGAAATCATTCCTATTACTTCATCGTGTTCATCTGCCAAAGTAATTCCTCTAACACCAGAAGCCCCTCTACCCATTGGTCTCGTCTTGCTTTCTTCGAAACGAATTGCTTTACCAGACTTAACCGCTAACATCACCTGACTTTCACCATTAGTTAACTTTGCTTCTAATAGCTCATCGCCTTCTCTAATCGTAATCGCATTAATACCATTTGTTCTTGGTCTTGAGTATTGCTCTAAAGAAGTTTTCTTAACCTGACCCTTCTTAGTTGCCATGATTACATAATGATTATTAATGTAATCCTCGTCTTTCAGGTCTTGTGTACAAATAAAAGCTTTAACTTTATCGTCTTGTTCAATATTGATTAGGTTTTGGATAGCCCTTCCTTTAGAAGACTTGCTACCTTCTGGAATTTCGTAAACTCTCATCCAGAAACATTTCCCCTTTTGAGTAAAGAATAACATGTACTGATGGTTGGTTCCTACAAATAAATGCTCTAAGAAATCTTCATTACGAGTCGAAGTTCCTTTCTGACCAACACCTCCCCTATTTTGTTTTTTATACTCTTCTAAAGGAGTCTTTTTAATATATCCTGCATGTGATATTGTAATAACTACTTGAGTATTTGGAATTAAATCCTCTATAGCCATATCTCCACCAGCATAAGAAATCTCAGAACGACGTTCATCACCATATTTATCACGAACTTCAACAAGTTCTTCTTTGATGATTTCCATTCTTCTCTCTTTACGAGCTAAGATATCTTTTAAATCTTCAATTGTCTTTTTTATCTCCTCGTATTCAGCTCTTAATTTATCTTGCTCCAGACCAGTTAACTGACGTAATCTCATTTCGACAATTGCTCTGGCTTGAATTTCAGATAATTCAAAACGCTTCATCAATTTTTCACGAGCTTCTTCAGCATTCTTAGAGGACCTGATTAAGGCAATTACTTCATCTATATTATCAGAAGCAATAATTAATCCTTCTAAAATATGAGCTCTTTCTTCGGCTTTCTTTAAAAGATATTCAGTTCTTCTTACAACTACTTCATGTCTATGCGCTACAAAATGATGAATAAGTTGCTTTAAGTTAAGAAGTTCTGGTCTACCATTAACTAATGCAATATTGTTAACACTGAATGATGATTGAAGTGCTGTGTATTTATACAGTTTGTTTAAAACAATATTAGGGATCGCATCACGCTTTAAAACGTAAACAATACGCATTCCTTTTCTATCAGATTCATCACGAATTGTTGAAATACCATCAATTTTCTTATCATTAACTAATGTAGCCGTTTTTGCAATCATATCTGCCTTATTCACTTGATAAGGGATTTCGCTAACAATAATACATTCTCTTCCTTGTACTTCTTCAATAATAGCCT
>JABSPN010000142.1 GCA_013214425.1 Flavobacteriaceae bacterium
TTTGGATAAGGCATCTGTATATGATGAAAAACAAATCATCAAAAAGGGAATTGTCAGTAAGCAACAGTTGTCAAATTTAAAAGCGAACTTATACAAACAGCTTTTAAAAAGTTTACGTTTAAATCCGTCTCATCAAAACATACGAGTTTATCTCAGGGAGCAATTAGATTATGCGACAATTTTATACAACAAAGGTTTGTATAAACAAGGTCTTAAAACATTGGAAAAGGCTAAACAATTAGCCATAGAAAATGAAGAGAAGAATATAGCCTACGAGATTGTTGAGTTAGAAAAAGTTATTGAAACCCAATATATAACCAGAAGCATAGAAAGTCGAGCAAATGAATTAACAATTCAAGCTAAGGAGTTAAGTCAGTTAAATATATTAACCAGTAAATTGTCAAATTTATCGTTGCAATTATATGGTTTACTTCTAAAAACTGGTTATGTAAAAAGTGAAGAGGAGCATAGAGTAATTCAGGAGTATTTTGAATCTAGAATGCCGGTTTTCGATCATACTAATTTAGGGTTTAGAGAACGATTGTGGCTAAATAAATCCAATTTATGGTATAGTTTTTTGACTCAGGATTTTTTGGCGACCTATAAGTATGCGAATAAATGGGTGCGTTTGTTTGATGAATATCCGAAGATGATTTCTTTAAATCCGGTTTTCTACTTAAAAGGGAATCATTATTTGTTAGAATCGTTATTCCTGATTAAACACCATACTAAGTTTAAACAAGTTTTAGACAGATTGGAACATGAGATCACTTCAGAAATTATTCCTCAGAACAGTAATACCGAGGCCTTAAGTTTCTTATATCTCTATACCAATAAATTAAACCTTCACTTTTTAGAAGGAGATTTTTCTGGCGGATTGTATCTGGTTGATGAAATAGAAACCAAATTACCGAATCACATCAAACAATTAGATGGACATCATGTGATGATCTTTTACTATAAAATTGCTTGTTTGTTTTTCTGTACAGGAAACAATAAGAAGTGTATTGAATATTTAAGTCGAATTATCAATAACAAAACCTTAAAAATGCGTGAAGACCTCTTGTGTTTTTCGAGAGTATTGAGTTTGGTGGCACATTATGAAGAAGGTATCGATTACAATTTTGAGAACCAGTTAAAGAGCACTTATAAGTATTTGTTAAAGATGAACGACTTGCAAAAAGTTCAGAAGGAAATGATTCGCTTCCTAAGGAATTTAGGCAATGTTTATCCACATCAAATAAAAGGAGAGTTTAAACAATTACATACTCAGTTAAAACAGTATGAAGACCATCCTTATGAAAAACGAGCATTTTTGTATTTAGATATATTATCCTGGTTGGAAAGTAAAATAGAGAATAAACCGGTTGATGTCATTATTCAGGAGAAATTTTCTGTGTTGTCCCGATAAAAAGAAAAGCGCCATATAAATGACGCTTTTATATTCCTCATAGTATTGTGGTTAATTTATGGTTGTTTTGCTATTGACTACAATTGCCATCAATAAAGTCTTGAACTGTTGGGTTGTAGGCGTTATTATCAATATAAACATCACTATAAATGCCATTGGTGAACAAGTTAGTCAAGGCACATAAATCTGTTAAGTTTTGGTTTCCAATATTTGATCCCCATTGATTTGAACCAATGTTTACACTTGAACAATTAATAACATTTTCCAAGCCATCTAAACTTATCAAATTAGGGTTATTTGACATATTAATAGAATTTGATGAAGTAACCCATTCTAAACCTTGTAAATTGGTTAGGCCATCCATATTGGCAATGCCTAATGAAGTTGTAGTTGTTGGAGAAATATTGGCAACAGGGTTTAATGAAGTAATGAGTGGATTGTTGTTTAAAGATAGATAACCAGTCAAGGTGCTAATGTTTTCCAAGCCAGTTAAACTACTACAGTTAGTACTTTCTAAGTGTAAAGATCCGATACTGGTTAAATTACTTAAGTCAGTTAAAGAAGTCATAGCACTGCCTCTTACCCATAACCTACCCGTTATTGTGTTTAGGTTGTTCAATCCGTTTAACGAGGTTAAAGCATCATTACCATCAATTGTTACTTCGCCTAAAGTTGTCAGATTGCTGAAATTTGGCAGTGTAGCTAAACCATCACAGTTATTAATCTCAAATCTGTTAATTGATGAAACATTCTCAAAACCATTTAATGAAGTGACTAAATCACTTGTTGATAAATTAAACCTGTCTATGGATGTGACATTACTTGAAATACTAACAGAGGTTAATGCATCACAACTAAAGATTGATATTTTATTTAGTAAATCAGAGTTAACCAATTCATTTGTATTGGTTAAGCCATCACAATAGAAAAGCCCTATTTGATTTAAGGCATTAAAATTTTGAATTCCATCTAATGAGGTTACAGCATTACAAGTGTTCATGTAGAAATGTTCGATATTGGTTAAATTTTCAATATCACTAAGATCATTGATGTTACATCTTAACCCTAAAATTGTAAGTGTTGAAAAATTACTAATCGGAGCAAGAGATGTTAAACTAGGAGCAACAATACTAAACTCGTTGATTTCTGTGATAGTTGTTATTGCGTCGATATTAATTAAATCACTGTCACTAATTAAGAAGCTATCTACAGAAATGAGGCCTTGCAAACCATTTAATGAGGTTAAACCTGAACTGGATATGTTAATACAGCTAGCTTTTTCTAAATTTACTAAAGGGGCTAAACTACTTACGAAAGCAGTTCCAAACTGATTATTAGGATCTTTAACCTCTAAACAACCGTCAATTTCCGTATAACCGTATAAACCAAAAATGTCTATTTCTTCTTGATTCGATAATATAATATCTCCGCTATATATTCCTCCTAATGTATTACCACAAGTATTGATTGTTCCTAAATCGGTTATTGCATTAGTAATTGTTAGTGTAATTGAATCAGCTGCTTGATTAGTATTTGAATCAATAATAACAATATTATGATCTTCAGGAAGACAATAGGTATACGTGAAATTAATAGTTCCATCAGAAATACTCACATATTCATAAACATCATCTTTCTGAACGATACAATACCCATTAGTTACAGGTTCTCCATTACAATTAAGAGCTGTTCCAATGATATTAGTTGTAGAGACGATAGATGTTAAATCAGGTAATTGAATGGTAATTGAACTATCTGAAGAGAAAGGACCGATAGTTTGTGTATGAACGACTTGATCTGTGCAAAATGTATCGTAAACTCTTATCTCAATTTCTTCATCAGTTGGAATTAATCCACACTCCTGACCAACTTCATTAGTATATCCTGAATAAATAATCTGTCCAGTTGAAATTCTTACGATTTCAAAAAACGAATTGCTCATAGTAAAATTATCGTTTCCAGAATTTCCCTCTAAAGTAAAACACAAAGTAACAGAATCAAAAGGTTCATCACAATTCCACCATGTAAAGTGGGTTACAGTAGCGATATAAAAAGTGCCAAATTTTTCAGCAATACCTTGTTCTTTCCAATAGCCAGTGTTTTCATCGAAATACCACAGTGGAATATTTTGAGGTGCATTTGGGGTCGTGTTTGAAACAGGTGTTTTGATTTCAGCAGGTGAGTTTTCCGCAATATTTAATGTTTCTCCAGCAGGAGAAAATAAATTTACAGCCAACATACCATAAGTTTCCATAGAAGAAGCCGAACCATCTTCACGTTGTCCGAATAACATGCCAGGCATTTGAGAAAATGTGTTTTCTTGATTTGGTTCAATGTAATGCAGTGAAACATCTACTTGTCCGTTATAAGGATTTCCGCTAGAATCAATAAATTCTCCTCCAAAAGATACTTTTGCTCCTGAAGAATGTAAGACTTCAGAGGTGCTTCCTGAAGTAACACTATCGATAATATTTTTTTGTAAAAGTGTAATCTGTATGGTGTTGTTTTGATTGGCATTTGGCACTAAAGTCCTACTTCCTGAGATATAACCTTCTTTTTGAGCTTTTATAAATGCAAAGTTTTCATAAGCTATGGCATCATTTAGGATAAAAATCCCATTGTGATCTGTAGTCGTTATAGAATTTTCTAGAGTAATCTGGACATTATCAATGGGATTTCCATTGATGTCGACAACTCTTCCAAAAAAGTTAGCGGTAATTTGTTGTCCAAAATTATCTTGAGCGAATTGATCGTCTATTACAGAAGTGTCAGGTTGGTTACTGATATAATCATCATCTTTTTGACAAGAAATAAATAATAATGTTAGACAGAATAGGATTGTTAGTTTTTTCATGTGAAGTTTTTTTGGTTTTAACCAATAGATGTAAAAATCACAAAAAGGTTGCGTGAAAAGTAAAAAAGATTAAAAACCTTTGTATAATCAATTTTATATCGTTATATTTGATATATAAAGTTCATTCAAGTAATGTTTGTTATCAAGAAAGGTGGAGGGATTAGACCCTGTGAAGCCTTAGCAACCCTTTATTCTGCATAAAGAAGGTGCTAAATTCTGCCAATTTGGATAGATAACCCCCGTGTAATTTTTATTTTCACAGCCTTTTATTGATAACTGATTACTTTTTAAATGATTTAAAAAGATAATTAAGTATGTCTTCAATTGAAAAATTATTAAAAGAAAGAATTTTGGTATTAGATGGAGCCATGGGAACCATGCTGCAACAATATCAATTTACAGAAGAAGATTTCCGTGGAGAACGCTTTAAAGATTTTCCGATTTCATTAAAAGGGAATAATGATTTATTATCCCTCACGCAACCCCATGCTATTAAAGAAGTTCATGAAAAGTATTTTGAAGCTGGAGCCGATATTGTTGAAACCAATACCTTTTCAGGAACAACAATTGGTATGGCCGATTATCAAATGGAAAATTTGGTATACGAGCTAAATTATGAATCGGCTAAAATAGCAAAAGAAGTAGCGGTAGAATTTACTAAAAGAGAACCTAATAAGCCTCGTTTCGTAGCAGGATCTATAGGACCAACAAATAGAACAGCAAGTCTTTCTCCTGATGTCAATGACCCCGGATTTAGAGCCATAACTTTTGATGAGTTGCGCATGGCCTACAAAGAACAGGTGGAAGCACTTTTGGATGGCGGAGTAGATATTCTACTGGTGGAAACTGTTTTCGATACATTAAATGCTAAAGCAGCACTTTTTGCCATAGATGAAGTGAAAGATGAGCGAAATATTGATGTGCCAGTGATGCTTAGCGGAACCATAACAGATGCTAGTGGTAGAACACTTTCTGGACAAACTGCAGAAGCATTTTTAATTTCGGTGTCCCATTTTCCTTTATTAACTGTTGGATTTAATTGTGCCTTGGGGGCCAACCTTTTGCAACCGCATCTGGAAGCTATAGCCAATAAAACACCTTTTGCTACATCTGCTCACCCTAATGCTGGATTGCCAAATGCTTTTGGAGAATATGATGAAACACCAGAGCAAATGGCTGACCAAATAGAGGAATATTTAAAGAAGAATTTGATCAATATTATTGGAGGTTGCTGTGGAACAACTCCAGAGCATATTCAAGAAATTGCAAAATTAGCCGCAAAATACTCGCCTAGAGCTTTTGAAGGGTAACAAGCGTAATTGATAAAAGAAATGGAAAAAGAGTCTAGATATATGAAACTTTCTGGGTTAGAACCTTTAATAATAACCCCAGAAAGTAATTTTATTAACGTTGGAGAACGTACCAATGTAGCAGGATCAAGAAAATTCTTGAGACTCGTTAAGGAAGAAAAATTTGATGAAGCCTTAGATATAGCCAGACATCAGGTAGATGGGGGAGCCCAGATATTAGATGTTAATATGGATGATGGCCTTATCGATGGGAAGGAAGCTATGATTAAATTCTTGAACTTAATTGCAGCCGAG
Organism: Flavobacteriaceae bacterium; assembly: GCA_013214425.1. GTDB lineage: Bacteria > Bacteroidota > Bacteroidia > Flavobacteriales > Flavobacteriaceae > DT-35. The sequence goes on from JABSPN010000142.1 coordinate 5,870, forward strand.
CCTGATATCTGTAGAATTCCTATTATGATTGATAGTTCAAAATGGGAAATTATAGAAGCTGGGTTGCAAGTAGTTCAGGGAAAAAGCGTTGTGAATTCTATTTCTCTAAAAGAAGGAGAAGAAAAATTTATTTGGGAAGCTAAACAAATAAAGCGTTACGGAGCAGCTGTAATTGTGATGGCTTTTGATGAGGTAGGACAAGCCGATACCTATGAAAGACGTGTTGAAATTAGTAAGAGATCTTACGATGTCTTAGTCAATAAAGTCAACTTTCCTCCGGAAGACATCATTTTCGATTTGAATATTTTTCCAGTAGCCACAGGAATGGAAGAGCATAGGAAAAATGCAATCGATTTTATAGAAGGGACTAGATGGGTAAGACAAAACCTAACACATGCAAGTGTAAGTGGAGGAGTGAGTAACGTCTCATTTTCATTTAGAGGAAATAATTTAGTCCGTGAAGCCATGCACTCCGTATTCTTATACCATGCTATTCAGGCAGGAATGAATATGGGAATTGTGAATCCAACCATGTTGGAAGTTTACGATGATATTCCAAAAGATTTATTAGAGCATGTTGAAGATGTTATCTTAGATCGAAGAGATGATGCAACCGAAAGATTGCTCGAATTTGCTGAAACGGTAAAAGGAACTGCTAAAGAAAAAGTAATAGACGAATCTTGGAGAGAAAATGTATTACAAGAGCGAATTACTCATGCTTTAGTAAAAGGTATAGAGACCTATATCGTTGATGATGTAGAAGAAGCCAGACAAGAAGTTGCAAAACCAATTGAAGTAATAGAAGGCCATTTAATGAAAGGAATGAATGTAGTTGGAGATTTATTTGGATCGGGTAAAATGTTTTTACCGCAGGTAGTGAAGTCGGCCAGAGTAATGAAAAAAGCGGTGGCCTATTTACAACCTTTTATTGAAGCCGATAAAGATGCTCACCAGCGATCCCTAGGGAAGATATTAATGGCAACAGTAAAAGGAGATGTGCATGATATTGGGAAAAATATTGTAAGTGTGGTTTTGGGTTGTAATAATTATGAAATAGTTGATTTAGGCGTGATGGTTCCTCCTGAAAAAATCATCGAAACTGCTAAAAAAGAGAATGTCGATATCATTGGATTGTCAGGATTAATCACTCCGTCTTTAGATGAAATGGTATATCTGGCTAAGGAAATGGAGCGTCAGGACCTGGACATCCCATTATTAATAGGTGGTGCCACGACTTCGAAAGCACATACGGCGGTTAAAATCGATCCAGAGTATAAAAATGCTGTTGTTCATGTAAATGATGCGTCAAGAGCAGTTACGGTTGTTGGAGATTTACTCAACAAAAAAACGACGCATGATTATATTGCAAAACTAAAGGCCGATTATGATGAGTTCAGAGATAAGTTCCTGAAAAGAGGTAAAACCAAATCCTATATTACTATTCAGGAAGCTCGAGAGAATAAGTTTTCAGTTGATTGGGAAAGCTCAGTCATAACAAAACCTAATGAGCTGGGTGTACAAACCTTGTTACAGTTAAGTCTTAAAGAGTTATTGCCTTATATAGATTGGACTCCGTTTTTTATCTCCTGGGATTTACACGGGAAGTTCCCTAGGATTCTAGAAGACGAAGTAGTAG
>JABSPN010000143.1 GCA_013214425.1 Flavobacteriaceae bacterium
TTAGTTGCCTTTTTTAACAGGGGTTTAGGACTGATTTTTGGAGCGATAATGGCCAGGAAAGTAGGAGAACATGCGTTAAAAAATAGTATTTCAATTAATTATCAATTAGTTGGAGCAGAAGGTTACGTAGTTTTAATGGTGTGGCATGGTGGAATGAGTGGTTCTGCACCTTTAGACGCAGCCGATCAAAGTAAAAGCCTTAGAGCAATGATAGGTAACTCTACGCTAAATAAGTTTCCAGATTACATCAATACGAATGAAACTATTTTTAGTTGGTGGAATCTTACCATTTTTGCTGTAATCCTGATTGTGATACCTACTTTTCTATATCTGATGTCTAAACGAATTAAGACGAAGGAATTTTCCTTGCCGAACTATAAGTTTGATACTGATACTGAAGCTGTTTCAGGAGCAGAAAAATTAGATCATTCTAAACTATTAGCCTGGTTTTTTGGCTTGATGGCTCTAGTCATATTGATTATTAAATATGGAGAGCAACTAAGTCAGCTCAACATCACATTACCGTCTCTTAATTTCTTTATGTTTGCTTTAGCCATTATTCTTCATGGGAAGTTTAGTAGTTTTTTAAAAGCTTTGGAAGAAGCTATTAAAGGAACATCAGGAATTCTAATTCAGTTTCCTTTATACTTCGGAATAATGGGAATCATGAACCATACAGGAATGGTAGGTCAGATATCAGATTTTTTCGTTTCGATAGCTAATGAAACGACCATGCCTATTTTTACTTTTTTTAGTGCCGGATTGGTGAATATCTTTGTTCCAAGTGGAGGTGGGCAATGGGCAGTTCAGGGTCCAATTGTTTTGGAGGCAGCACTTAAATTGAATGTGCCATTACCAAAGGCTATCATGGCTTTAGCCTATGGAGATCAAATTACCAACATGTTACAGCCTTTTTGGGCGTTACCTTTATTGGGAATAACAAAATTGAAAGCGAAAGAAATATTACCCTACACCTTACTGTTAATGTTAGTAGGGAGTGCCATTTATATAATAGGATTGCTTGTTTTTTGATAGAAAATAAAAAGTCCTGTTTGCACAGGACTTAGTTTTATGGTTTTAGGTAAAAACCTGCATTAAACAAACTCAAAAAAAGCAATGATGAACAAAATTTATCTAACAAGGTTTTTAACAAAGTTGAGCAAAAAAATACAGTTTTCAAAGCAAATCGTTGATTTTTAGCCTAATAATTCGATGAAAATTATCTTTTTATGCATTTTTTAACTAAAAAAATAGATTTTCCAGATGTCAGTCAAGCTGATGTTAGCGGTTTGCTTGCTATTGGTGGGGATCTTTCAGAAGAACGGTTGATTAAGGCATATCATTCAGGAATTTTTCCATGGTTTGATAAACAAGATCCTATTTTATGGTGGAGTCCAGATCCAAGATTTGTATTGCGTCCTGAAAAATTAAAGGTGTCTAAAAGCCTCAAACAATTATTAAAACAAAAGAAGTTTCAGGTGACGTTCAATAAGGAATTTGAGCAAGTAATTCATCATTGTGCTCAAATCAAGCGTGAAGGACAAGATGATACCTGGATTACATCAGAAATGATAGACGCTTACATTAATTTGCACAAAATAGGTTTGGCGAAATCTGTCGAAGTATGGCAGGAAGAGCAACTGGTAGGTGGTTTGTACGGGGTAGATCTTCCAGATAAAAAAGTTTTTTGTGGTGAAAGTATGTTCACTAAGGTAAGCAATGCCTCAAAAGTGGGATTTGTTACTTACGTAAATCATCTAATAAAAGAAGCGTATGAATTAATAGATTGTCAGGTCTACACCAATCACTTAGCTAGTTTTGGGGCAGAAGAAATACCTCGGGAAGTTTTTATGAGCTATTTATGATTTTCCGATTTCATCGATTTCGTCTCGTTTCTTTTCTTCAGGCTTCTTAAACAAGCCAATAACAACCCAAAGACAGCCTGTTAAAATCCCTAGGCCAAATAAGATGGCAACTCCAGGCCAATGCATGATTCTGAAAATACATCCAAGTCCTACAAGAATAACAGAAATGATGAATAATATTCCGGAGACGCCTTTATCCCGATCAATTCCTTTAAATAAAAACCAAAGTAAGAAGACACCAAGGGTAATATAATTAAGTAAGCTACTGTATTTTAATTCAAGTGTTGCGAATAAGGTTCCAACTCCCCAAAAAACAGCGAGAATTAGTTTAAGATAATCCGAGGTTTTTCGCTCTTTTGTTATCAAAAACTTGATAGGATATAGCAGAGCAAATGTTAGACTTGCTACAATTAATATGGGTTTGGCATAAGGCCAATTCATTACCTTAAAACAAATACCTAATAGTGCTGCAGCAACAGCCATTTCAAGAATAATATTAATGATTTTATGTATTGAGTTTTTCGTCATATTAATTCGTCATTACTTCTTTATATCTAAAGCAACTTGTAATATGGTCATTAACCATACCAGTTGCTTGCATGTGAGCATAAATCACCGTAGCGCCTACAAATTTAAAACCACGCTTTTTCAAATCTGTACTGATTTTATCAGAAAGCTCAGTTTTAGCTGGTATTTCAGATAAAGATTCGAAGGCATTCTGTACTGGTTTTCCATTAACAAAGCTCCAAATATAACTAGAGAAGCTGCCAAATTCTTCCTGAATTTTCATATAAGCCTGAGCATTACTAATTGTTGCTCGAATCTTTAATTTATTTCTGATGATACCCGCATCATTCATCAATGATTCAAATTTGCGTTCATCGTATTGTGCGATTCTTTTATAATCAAAACGATCAAAAGCTATCCTGAAGTTTTCCCTTTTTCTCAGAATAGTAATCCAGCTTAAACCTGCCTGAAAAGTTTCAAGTATGAGGAATTCAAATAATAAATCGTCATCATAAACAGGAACGCCCCATTCTTCATCGTGATATTTGACATACACTTCATCATTTCTGCACCAGGCACAACGCGTTTTTCCCATTTTGTAAGCTTAAAAAGGTTAATTCGTCTTAACTTAAGAATCCTTATAAATGTAATAAAATGAATGTTAAAGAACATACGATTAAAGATATAATTACAGAAAGTTTAATAAAAAGCATGAGTTATCCAGCCTATAGGAAATTGGTTTCAGTTGTTGTTGCTGAAGGGAAGTCGACAGGAGATAAACAATCGGAAGCCCTTTCGAATTATTCTATGTTAAACGATAAGCGAATGAAGAGATTAGATAAAACAACTAGGTTAACCGAATCGCATATTGAAGCGATTAAATTGTATGACGAAGAAGTTACCTGGTTGGTTTTAACGGAAAGCTGGTGTGGTGATGCTGCTCAAACCATGCCGATGATGAATAAAATTGCTGAGTTAAACGATAAGATTGATTTTAAAGTTGTTTTGCGAGACGATAACCCTGAACTGATGAGCGAGTTTTTGACCAATGGTAATTTATCTATCCCTAAGCTTATTGCTTTTCATCCAGAGACAAAAGAAGTAAAAGGCACTTTTGGTCCGCGACCAAGCATAGCTATCCAAATGGTAGCAGCGTATAAAAAAGAACATGGAGCTTTAGATCCAGAGTTTAAAAGAGATTTACAGGTCTGGTATAATAAAGACAAAGGACAAAATACTGCTGAAGATTTAGTTGCTTTGTTAAAGTAAAAGACTACATTTTTCCTATTATATAAAAGTTGTTGAGAACATAATCAGGTGTTTTCACGGGGTTGGTTTTACGGTTAAAGCTGTAAATTTACACTGTTAAAAAGCTGCAATGTTTTAATAAACAGGTTATTACACTCGACAAAAGTCATTTGCTTAACATATGTAAAGTAATTGTTAATTATCACAGAAAAGTGAGCAATTTAACATCAAAGACGTATCTTTGTAATACATAAAAATAATATAATATGAAAAACAACTACTTAATTCTCTTGATTTTATTAACTGCATTTGCAGTAAATGCTCAAGTTTCGACAGGTTTCAGCGAGCCAGATGGCACAAGTTTATTACGCTATGTAGATGCAGATTTAACAGATCACTTTATGGCTAATACACCAGGTGTTGGTGGAGCTGTAACACATACTTCAACTGGTGGTGAAATGGGGTTCACTACGTTTTTCTCTGGTAATTTAGGGACAGGATTATCAGATGGAGATACAATTGGTGTATATGATGATCCAGATAATCCTGCTATGGCAGATGATAATATTAGCCCTCAATTAAGTGGTGCTGCCTATTCATTCTCTGATCCAGATGGAATTTTAAGATTTGAATCAGATTTAATTGATTTAACAGCAACGGTTTCTCCAAGATTTCAAATGAATTTAAGTGTAAGAGATACTGGTTGGGAAACATCCGATAGAATTTATCTTGCTATAGAAAGAAATAATGGAGCTTTGCCAGATGCTGTTATTTTAGATACAACTGGACAAGATATCGATGTTTTTACTTATCCAGGTTCTGGAGCTCTTTTAGAAGGGAATGTTACAGCTATCGATTTTGATTTAACACCCTATATTGGTGAAACAGTAAATTTTGTAATTGAGTCGACGTCTAATTCAGCTGCTGAAGAAGGGCTAATTGATGATCTTAATTTTACAGAAGGAACAAACGCTACATTAAACAATCCTGATTTAGGAAGTGTATTAGATAGAGGAATTAGTTTATATCCTAATCCAACTCAAGGTCAGGTGACTTTAGATAACTATGGGCATGCGGCTCTAGAGCAAGTTGAGTTTACAGATATCAACGGTAGAGTAATTGCTACCTACAACCTAAATGGGTTGACAGAAAATAAAACATTTGATTTAACAGGTCAGTTAACTACTGGAATATACTTTGTAAGAATTACTTCTAACGAAGGTTCTACAGTTAAGAAATTAATGGTTCAATAACCATCTCATATAAAAACAGTCAAAAAGTGCTTCCAATTGGAAGCACTTTTTTTATGATATTATTTTGAAGTATCCAATTTTTTGATATCGATATTGCCATCAGGAGTAATAACAAAATAATGATGTTCCTTTTCAACTTTGGTTTCCAACTTTTTTTCTGTTCTTTAAGCTTGAGTTGATAGTAATAGGTAGATAATAAATAGTTGTTTTATAATCTTTTTTTGAGGAAAGCTATTTTCCGACCGGATTAAGAAAAACCTAAAATGTGGCAAGACTAAGGCTAGTTTAGTTAATATGATCTCTTGTTGAGTAAACTGGAATATCTTTTAAATGCTCAAGATTTCCATTCGTACCTACTAGTGATTCTTTTATCAAATAGTATCTCGTTTTAAAAGAGAAATTGCATTTTTTTTTTAATTTAGAAATTCTTAAAACTTAAAAATTATGAAAAAACTATCAAAATGCATTGGTATCGTTGTATGCCTATTATTATCAGTTAATTCTTTAGAAGCTCAAAAACTTAAAAGTTTTGGAGCAGACACTGGTAAAAAGAAAGTAATGGGTAAAGAAGTAAGAGTGCCTTATACCGACGTTGTATCCTATTACGGATTCATCAAGCCAGGAAGTGAACCAGACGAAGTAAAGGATAACAAGAAATACTATTACTTATATGTATGGATACCAGTAGCCGCTCCTGAACTAGGGGTTAGAATGGTTTCCCCTGCTCCTTCTAATGCAAAGACTAAAGATGGAGATGTGGTCGCTGAAGAATACACAGAAAATAAATCGGATACAAAAAGCTATTTCGACACCTGGATTTCTTTAGAAAAAGCAGAAGGAATTACTTCGATTGATCAGGCAGTAAGTGATGGTGGTAGTGCCACCTGGAACAAAATCAAGCACAATGATGATTCTAGTGAAATGCCAAAACAACCTTCAGGAAAGAAATACAATTCTTTAATGAGAGTTAAGAGTGAAGTAAGCAATCCGTTAAAGTCGATTACTATGGGATTATATAGAATCGGATTTACAACCTATAAAAAAGGAGAAGTAGAAGGTAGCTTTATGGCTCAAGTTGGGTCACCAGTAAAGTTACCAGGTGTGAAAATATCTAATAAGTTAGAGAACTTAAAAGGAGAATAGGCTATACTGTAGTTTATTTAATGAGACGGAGATGAGTAATCATCTCCGTTTTTTATTTTCAGGAGTAAAACTAATCTAAAAAAATTTTTCTTGTAAAATTTGTAAGTATTGAGAAATAAAACCGATTATTAGGTTAAATTCTTTTTAGTTGAACTAAAGAGTATTAGGGAGTTAATATAAGGCGAGTGTATACTCGCTTTATTTTTTATGGTATAATTTGATCTAAATGTTCAATAAATGCATCAACAGACAAGCTATCAGAAACATTAAAGTCGCCAATCTTTGTTCTTCTTAAGGCACTTAAGTGTGCTCCGGAATTTAAAGCCTTTCCGAAGTCATGCGCTAAGGACCTGATATAAGTTCCTTTACTACACACTACTCTAAAATGAACGTGTTGCTCCTTTATTTTTGTGATTTCAAATTCATCAATGTGAATAGTTCTTGGTTTCACTTCAACAGCTTCACCTTTTCTAGCAAATTCATACAAGCGTTTTCCATCTTTTTTAAGCGCTGAAAAAACAGGTGGATATTGTTCAATATCTCCAATGAAATTCTGAGTTGTTTTATGAATTAGTTCCGGAGTAATATGATCTATAGCATATTCCTGCTCAATTTCAGTTTCCAAATCGTAAGAAGGAGTCGTGCCACCTAAAGTTATTACGCCAGTGTATTCTTTAACTTGACCTTGATATTCATTAATCAATTTAGTGAATTTCCCAGTACAAATAATCAATAAACCAGTAGCCAACGGATCTAAAGTACCTGCATGTCCCACTTTTATTTTTTTAATATCAAAAGTCTTTCTGATTTTCCAACGAATTTTATTCACAGCCTGGAAAGATGTCCAATCCAAAGGCTTGTCAATTAACAAAAGCTGTCCGTTTTTAAAATCTTCAGCAGTATTCATAACTTATTGTGCGTTTAAAAGAGTAAAGGCGATGGCAATTAGACCTGCGACAAAACAATAGATGGCAAAATAGGATAGTTTACTTTTCTTAACCAATGAGATCATCCAGGTACAGGCCAGTAATCCCGATAAAAAAGAAGCAATAAACCCAACGCTTAAGGGAATTAGTTGAGCACTATCAAAAGAGATATGCCCGTCTTTTAATTCTTTGACAATACTTCCTACAATAAGTGGGATGACCATCAAAAATGAAAAGCGCGCAGCTTTGGTTTTATCAATACCAAGGAGAACAGAAGTCGATATGGTTGCTCCCGATCTTGAAATCCCAGGTAACATAGCGATGGCTTGTGCGATACCAATAATAAAGGCATTGGAATAGGAAACTTTAGTTTGCGAATCTTTGGCTTTATCGGCTAAAAATAACAGTAATCCAGTCACTAAAAGCATAAATCCAACCAAGACAATATTGCCTAAAAACATGTCTTCTAATTGCTTCTGAAATTGTAAGCCAACAATAACAGCTGGAA
>JABSPN010000144.1 GCA_013214425.1 Flavobacteriaceae bacterium
ATAATTCCTGTGATTTTATCGCTACACAAGATTTAGGCAGAGTACGGGATAATGGTCACATAGAAATTATTGGCCGATTTGATCACAGTGATATTAGAGGGTGTAATTTAATGGTGATGTAATGAATGAGTCTAGCTATAATAAAAGTATTGGATGTCTGAGTATGATACTTACTCTTGTAGTTTCCTGTATTATCTATTCTATCATAGACACCCTTATCAATATTCCATTTTATATCGGATTCATAGTCTCTTTTTTAATTGCCAATTTTCTGATGACCAAAATTGTCACTTACACCACTAAGAAAAAAAGTAACTGGAGATTTTTAAGAAACCTGATTCCAATACTTCTACTCATAGGAATCCTCGTTTTGAGAACTAGCAACGAAGCTTTGGAACAAAAAAAATTCTTTGAACGAGAAGAACAACAAATCGCTTTTAAGGATTCTATCATAAAAGGAGAGAGTTTTGCTTTAGCTTCACATACCAGAAAGTGGGTGGATTATTTAGGTAACACCTACGAAGGAGAGCTCAATGTTAAAATGCAAGATTACTACACCTCGTCAAAATTTCACGAGCGTTTATTTATCCCTGATTCTGAAACCAATTTCTGGGGAGCCTTATATTCAAAAATCTATCAAGAAGATGAAGACAAGCTTTCCCTTATCTATGAAGAGCTAGACAAACTCAGGGTCCAAAACCAATTAGACAAACGAACCTTTGCAGAAATGGTTGTGTCCTGTATTCAAGATATTCCTTATGCTTTTGTTTTTCAGGATGAATGTTTAGATTCTTCGATATACGAACAGTCTATTCAAGACATTCTAAACCAATGTCCGGAATGTTGTATTGGCAATAAAAAATTCGGCATTCAAACACCGGTTGCCTTTATGACCAATCTAAAAGGTGATTGTGACACCAGAACTGTTATCATATTCACCATACTCAATCATTTTGGTTATGATGTGGCAATATTAAATAGCACCTTTTATAGACATTCTATATTAGGAATTAATATTCCAGCAAGAGGCTTACACAAAAGATATAATGGAAAAAAGTATTATTTGTGGGAAACTACCAACAAATACTTTAAGATAGGAGACCTGTCTTCTCAGCTTAACAATCCACACTATTGGCACGTTGTGCTTGCAAATAAATAACATTATGAATTCGACTTTATTTAATCTCGCAGTTATTCAAATTATCATCTCAGTACTTATTGCAGTTTCGGTACTATTCATCTCGTTTAAGATTCTGAGAAAAATATTTTTTAATAATTCTATAGACCAAGAAAATCATTTGGCCTTTACCATATTCACTTCTGGTTTATTTGTTTCTATTGGTATGATCTTAAGTGAAATTATCCCTTCGATTTCGAATATCATCAGACTTTCTATTCAGGATGCTAATGAATTAACCTTCACTAGCATTATATTGTACTCCGGAATTTATCTGGTCGTAGGGTTCCTATTTGCAGTCATTATCAATCTAGCAACTTTCCTGTTGTTTACTGGAATGACCAGAGGCCTGAATGAATTCAATGAAATCAAAAACAATAATAGCGCTATCGCCATTCTTGTGGTGTCAACTATTATCTCTATTACTTTAATCATAAAAGACAGCATCTCTTCTTTGATTGAATCTTTAATCCCTTATGAGCAAGTATCCAATTTCCTGTTATAATATAAAAGTGTAGCATTTTAGGAAAAAAGTCTATTTCTCTATTTTGTAAGGAATTATATTTTACATCGACAGAATTGTAAATCATCCTTAGCTTGATAGGGAATCAAAACTAGCTCGTTGTAATGCAAAAACTACACCTTATTGAGGTGGCTAAATTAGCTGCTTTAGAACTAAAAAAACCAGCCTACGCCCTTGTTAAAAACACCGATCTTGTCATCGTAAAACACGAAAAGGGAATTTCTGTTTTATACGGACGATGCCACCACAGAGGCGCTCTATTATCTGATGGTTATATTGAAGGGAGAAACCTAATTTGTGGTGTTCATCATTGGGATTATCGATATGATACTGGTGTTAGCGAATACAATAATACTGAAAAACTTCATAAGTTTACTGAACACATCGAAAACAACACTGTTTATATAGATGAAAATGAAATCATTGCCTTTGAAGAAGCACATCCACAACCCTTTAAAAGAGACGATTATTTAGGCACTTATGCCGATACGCATCCTGAAGATACAGAGCCCTTTACACTCTACATAAAAGAACTTGCTCAGTACGGATTAAAGAGAATTGGACATCACGGGTTTTCAACCTCCATGGGTGTCGATAGAAATTCACTCCCAAAATGGTCTGACATACAATTCTTACCTGCTCAATTAGCCAAAAGACCTTTGCTAGATCATGAAGCCGTTAGCACAAAAGTAGTCATCGGAAAAAAAGCTAAAAAGCCACTTACACTCTGCATGCCCATTTTTGTTTCTGATATGAGTTTTGGTGCCTTATCACGAGAGGCCAAAATTTCCCTAGCTATTGGAGCTGAAATAGCCGGAACAGGAATTTGTTCTGGTGAAGGTGGAATGTTGCCTCAAGAACAAGAAGCCAATTCAAAATATTTTTACGAATTAGCCTCGGCTAAATTTGGTTTTTCATGGGATAAGTTAGCACATATCCAAGCCTTTCATTTTAAAGGAGGGCAAGGAGCTAAAACTGGAACGGGTGGACATCTACCCGGAAATAAAGTGAGTAAAGAAATCGCTGAAGTAAGGGGTCTAAATGAAGGTGAAGCCGCTATTTCACCCGCTACATTCCCAGATTTTAAGGGTGTTAAAGATTTTAAAAATTTCGCAGAAGAAGTGCGTCAACGTACCGGAGGTATTCCTATCGGATTCAAAATAGCAGCAAGCCAAATAGAGCGAGACATACAATTTGCTCTGGATGTTGGTGTTGACTATATTATTTTAGATGGCCGAGGTGGTGGTACAGGATCTGCTCCTTCTGTATTAAGAGATAATATTAATGTTCCTACGATACCTGCCTTAGCCAGAGCAAAAAAATATCTAGAAGAAAATGGTGCACAAGATGTGGACCTAATCATTACTGGTGGATTACGAGTAGCTGAAGATTTTGCAAAAGCCATGATGATGGGAGCAAAAGCCGTTGCTGTTTCTAATTCTGCACTTCAGGCTATTGGTTGTTTAGGGATGAGAGCCTGTGGAACAAATAATTGTCCTGTGGGAATCGCCACTCAAAAGGAATCGCTACGAGCAAGACTTAAAATTCACAGTTCTGCGAAACAATTGCATAACTATTTAGATGCAACCAATGAACTAATTAAAGTCATCGCTAGATCATGTGGCCATGATAGTATTGATCAATTCAACTGGGATGATTTATCTACCTATAACTTCGATATTCACAAACTCACTGGTATTCCATACGCAGGAGTAAATCCATAAAAAAATGTTTCAAATATTTACAGGAATTGTTGCCCTAGCTGCGATATTAAGTTTTATAAATAAGAAGTTTTTGAAATTACCTGAAACAATTGGCGTAATGGTTTTGGCTATTCTGACCATATTCCTATTGGCGGGTATTTTATTGATTGACAAAAGTTCTTTTTTAAACATTTGTCAGATCGTTGAACAAATTAACTTTCGTGAACTATTATTTGACTTCCTACTAAGCTTTCTACTTTTTGCAGGATCCATTCATGTGAATTTACATAGTTTATTAAAAGAGAAAGAAACTGTAATTACCTATGCGTCTTTTGGTGTCATACTCTCCACTTTTATTATTGGTTCTGGGTTTTATTTTATCGCCAATGCGATTGGTTTAGAAGTGAATTATCTCTACAGCTTAATTTTTGGTGCTTTAATTTCTCCCACAGATCCTGTTGCGGTTTTGGCTTTATTAAAAAAAGCGAATGCTCCGGAAAAGATGGAAATCAAAATTGTTGGGGAATCGCTATTTAATGACGGTGTAGGTATTGTTGTTTTCCTTTCCCTACTTTCTATTGCTACAATGTCAACTGACGGAGTTGAATTTACTCATATCGCTCAGGAATTTATCCGAGAAGCTGGAGGTGGGCTATTAATGGGTGTGATCCTCGGATTTATAGGTAGCAAACTTATAAAAGCCATGTCTCACGAACCAATTATTGCTGTTCATATTTCTTTAGCGATAGTAATGGGAGGCTATAGCCTTTCTGCTATGCTACACATTTCAGGAGCGCTGGCTATGGTCGTTGCTGGATTAATTATTGGTAACGGATTGCACAAAAACACACTTTCCGAGGCAACAAAAAATCATATCAATGTCTTTTGGAAAGTACTTGATGAGATCTTTAATGCCGTTCTTTTTGTCTTAATTGGAATTGAGATTTTAGCCTTAGACTTTCAAATGGATTACCTCATCATTGGAGCAGCTTCTATTATAATAGTCTTATTATCAAGATATATCAGCATCTTTTCATCTAACTTTTTCCTGAAAAAAGAACAGCGACCCAAAGGGAATGAATTATTCATTCTCACCTGGGCAGGTCTACGTGGAGGTATTTCTATAGCCTTGGCCTTAACCTTACCAGAAAGTGAAACACGTAGCTTATTATTATTTGCGACCTATGTTGTTGTTGTTTTTTCAATCATTGCACAAGGTCTATCAATAGAAAAAATTATAACGAAACTATTAAAAAACAAACATGGCTAATTCTGAAAAAGAAATTATTTGGTATAAAGTATTAGACAATAAAAAAGACTTACCCGAAGGTAGAGTCAAAACTGTTACAGCGAAACACAAAGGTATTTGCTTAGCACATTTCGAAGGTAAATTTTCTGCCTTAGATAATAAATGCCCGCATCAAGGTGGACCTTTAGGTGAAGGCTCTATTGAAAACGGGATGCTTCGTTGTCCGTGGCACGGATGGGATTTTCATCCTTGTACAGGATTACCTCCAGGAGGCTATGATGATGGCATCGAAACCTTTGCCGTAAAAGAAGAGAATGAGGCTATTTATGTTGGTCTTGAAGAAGAAGTTCCTCATGAAACGACAGTTTCAGACATTATGGTTGAAACAATGGTTAACTGGGGAGTGACCAAGGTTTTTGGAATGGTTGGTCATTCCAACTTAGGCTTCGCCGATGCCATGAAACGACAAGAGCGAAAAGGAAATTTAAATTTCTACGGAATCAGGCATGAGGGTGCCGCTTCATTTGCTGCTTCTGCCTACGGAAAACTAACGGGTAAACCTGCAGCCTGTTTTTCTATAGCAGGACCTGGTGCTACCAACTTGTATACTGGATTATGGGACGCAAAAGTAGATCGTGCTCCCTTATTAGCATTAACGGGGCAGGTAGCCACACAAGTTGTGGGAACGGGTAACTTTCAGGAAGTCGATTTGGTACAGGCTTTTAACACTGTAGCCGAGTTTAATCATAGAGTTCAAAGTGATAGCCGACATGCAGAATTGATGTCATTAGCTATAAAACATGCTTTACTCAGAAGAGATGTTTCTCACCTTACTTTTCCTGATGAAATTCAGGAGAGAAAAGCCAAACCTCATGCGAAAGCTAAAGGACCAAAAAATAGAATTACTGCTTTGGATATCGCTCCACCTAAAGAAGCTGCTGCTGAAGCTATCGATTTGATTAAAAAAGCGAGAAGACCTTTGATTATTATGGGGCATGGAGCTAAATTCAGTAAACAAGCTATTATTGCTTTTGCTGAAGAACTCAACGCACCTGTTGTTACAACATTTAAAGGAAAAGGATTAATTGCCGATAGCCACCCCTTAGGATGTGGTGTACTGGGAAGAAGCGGAACACCCATTGCTTCCTGGTTTATGAACGAATCTGATTTGCTAATCGTCTTTGGTGCTTCCTTCTCGAATCATACTGGAATCACGCCGAAAAAACCGATCATTCAAATTGACTTTGATCCCTTGGCCTTAAGTAAATTCCATCAAGTTGAAGTTGCTGTTTGGGGAGAGATTTCCAGAACTTTGGAACTCTTTAATCAGGAAATAAAAGTCGCTCATAATAGTATTGATCACAGATCAGAAATTGAAGAGCGTTGGCAGATTTGGAAAGCTGAAAAGCAAAAACGAATTCATGAAACTTCTGCTGATGGATTAAGCTCTATCGTGGTTTTTGACGCGATGAATAGATTGGCTCCAAAAGATGCAGTAATGTGTGTAGATGTAGGGAACAACGCCTATTCATTCGGACGTTATTTTGAGCCAGAAAATCACGACTTTTTAATGTCTGGATACTTAGGCTCTATTGGTTTTGCTTTACCAGCTGCTATTGGTGCTTATGCCGCCGTTGGAGACAGCCGACCAGTTGTTGCGGTTGCAGGTGACGGTGGTGTGTGTCAGTATTTAGCTGAAATCACCACGTTGGTTAAATACAAAATGCCTGTGAAACTGATTATTTTAAACAACCATGAACTAGGGAAAATCTCTAAAGAGCAAAGAGCTGGAGAGTTTGATGTCTGGAAAACCTCGTTGACTAATCCTGATTTTGCTGAATTTGCTCGTTCATGTGGCGCCTGGGGAAAACAAATAAAAGACAGTGAAGCTTTAGATGAAGCCATGAAGGAATTGTTTGACCAAAAAGGTCCAGGTGTACTTGAAATCATAACTGATGTAAACTTGATATAAGATGCTTTTAGTCATTAAAATATTATTGATCTCAATGGTCATTTATTTTGGAATCGGTCTTCTGTTTTCTATTTACTTCTTTCTAAAAGGAGCTGCTAAAATAGATCCTTTGATCAAAGATAGCAGCTGGAAAGTCCGACTCTTATTAATGCCTGGTGCAATGATTACATGGGTCTTTTTATTTGCTAAATTAATGAAACGATAATTATGGATTACCGCTTAAGAAAATCACATAAACTCTACTGGATACTGCTACTTCTCGTCATGCCATTCCTGATGTTTTTTGCGATTAAAAATATCCCGACTAAGGTTGTTTCTTCTAAAAGTATTTCGGAAAATTCCGTAGCAAAAGAACCCTTAATAGAAACCTATGAACTCAAGGATGTGATCATCCGTACCAGAGGGAATAATAACCGTATCGCTCAAGTGGAAATAGAAATTACACATCCGCTGAAGACCCCTTCAGCTGTAGTCTATGCGATTACAGATTCAGGAGAAAAAAGCCTGGGAGCGATTTACGGAAAAGGAATTTATGTATTCCAAACGGAATCAATTTCAGGAGTAAAAATTATGGACGGAATAAAAAATCAGGAACTTTTTAAAACCGTGTTTTAGTATGGGCTTAGATTATCAATTAGTACTGTGGAATAAACACAAAAAAGTCTACGACAAACAGATTGCTTTGTTTGCGCTTGTTTATCTAGTCGTTTTCGTCGGAATTACCTTTGGATTCAATTCAGAAACAACCATAGAAACTTTAATTATCAGAGCTTTTGGGTCTCTGGCAATTTTGCTTTTGCATGTCATTCTAAGCATTGGTCC
>JABSPN010000145.1 GCA_013214425.1 Flavobacteriaceae bacterium
TCGTAAATCGAAATCACATGGTATTGCAATTTTTCGAAAATTATGTGAAAAGATGAGTGACACAGGTATTGGTTTACTACTAAACGGACTTCCAGTGAACACTCTTTCGTGGAAATTCAGTCATGAAAAATTAGCCGCTGTTTTAATAGACGGAGCCCAGGCAACACCACATTTAAAACCAGACGTTCAGGAATTAGATTGTGATTTCTATGTCTGCTCTGCTCATAAAATGTGTGGACCAACTGGGGTGGGTATTCTCTACGGAAAAGAAGCCTGGTTAAACAAACTCCCTCCTTATCAAGGTGGTGGAGAAATGATCAAAGAAGTGACCTTTGAAAAGACAACCTATGCTTGTCTTCCTCATAAATTTGAAGCTGGTACACCAAACATTGCCGGGGGGATTGTCTTCGGAATTGCAATCGATTATATGAATTCGCTAGGATTTGAAAATATTCAAAAGCAAGAAAAAGAATTGTTGGACTACACAACGGAACAATTGTTAACTATCGACGGATTAGAAATCGTTGGAACTGCTTCAGAAAAGACATCGGTGATATCGTTCAATATAGCAAATTGTCATCCTTATGATGTTGGCACTATAATTGACAAACTAGGGATAGCAGTAAGAACCGGACATCATTGTACACAACCTATAATGGATTACTTTTGTATTCCGGGAACTATTAGGGCTTCTTTCATGTTTTACAATACAAAAGAAGATGCAGATGCACTGGTTGAAGCGGTGAAAAAAGCAAAAATGATGTTATCGTAACGAATAAGAGTATGACAATACAAGAGATACAGGCAGATATTATAGATGAATTTTCAATGTTTGACGATTGGATGCAACGTTATGAATACATGATCGAATTGGGGAAATCTTTACCTATAATTGACGACCAATACAAAACAGATGATAATATCATTAAAGGATGTCAATCGAAAGTATGGTTACATGCCAATTTAAATGCTGGTGATAACGTTGAATTTACTGCAGATAGTGATGCGATTATTACTAAAGGAATTGTATCGATCTTAGTACGAACTTTTTCTAATCAACATCCAAAAGATATTATAGATGCTAATACAGATTTCATTGATGAAATCGGATTAAAAGAGCATCTCTCTCCTACCCGTGCTAACGGATTAGTGAGTATGATTAAACAAATAAAAATGTATGCACTTGCATTCCAAACAAAAGTGAGTTAAATATGTCAGAAGAACACAACATAGACGTAAATGAATTAGGAGAGAAAATTGTTCGTGTCATTAAAACAATATACGATCCCGAGATTCCTGTTGATATTTATGAATTAGGATTAATCTACGACGTAATGGTGAGTACAGATTATGATGTAAAAGTATTGATGACATTAACAAGCCCTAACTGTCCAGTTGCTGAAACACTTCCTGTCGAAGTTGAAGATAAAATCAAATCGATTAAAGAAGTAAATGATTGTGAAGTAGAAATTACCTTTGAGCCTGAATGGAATAAAGATTTAATGAGTGAAGAGGCCAAACTAGAACTTGGAATGTTATAAATATTGTGGAAAAAGAAATTGTAAATAGAGTTGCTAAAAACACCAAGCTTCAAGTAATTGATCTGGAAGATTTTTATCCTGAAGGAAAGCGTGTTGTTTTTGATATTTCCGATTGGTTATTGGAAGGCTTAATCCTCAGAGAAAAAGAGTTTAGAGATTCCGTTAAAAATCACGACTGGTCTCAATATCAAAATTGTTATGTTGCCCTTAGCTGCTCTACAGATGCTATTATCCCGGGATGGGCTTATATGTTAATCAGCGTAAATTTAGCTTCATTTGTAGAAAAGGTGGTTGTAGGAAACACAGAAGTACTAGAAACAGCTATTTATCAGGAAATTATTGCTAAAAAAGAATTCTCTGAGTATGAAGACAAGTTCGTCATCATCAAAGGTTGTAGCCAAAAACCTGTGCCACAGAATGCTTACATCATGTTGATTAATAAGCTAAAACCTATCGCCAAATCTATCATGTATGGTGAAGCTTGTTCTTCTGTACCCTTATACAAAAGAAATTAATTTTTTATTTATTTGCTTTTCAGTAATTTATTGTTAAATTTTGTTAAGGCATATTTGTATATTTGCCATCGAAAATTTAAACCTAAATACACTTAATATGAAAAAAGTAGTTTTTGCATTAGCATTTACTTTATTTACATTGAACACCTTCGCACAAGATGAAGCACCAGCTGAAGAAGAAGGCCCAAAAGAGGGATGGACTCGTGCTGGTAATATTTCATTCTTATTTAACCAATCTGCCTTTAATGCAGAATGGCTTGGAGGAGGAACTAGTAACATTGCAGGTAACCTGGCACTTTCTTACGATTTTAATTACAAAAAAGGAAATTGGACTTGGGATAACAAAATCTTAGCCGATTACGGTTTAACTAAGATCAAAGGAGATGATTTTACTAAGAAAACTAATGACCGTTTAGAATTAAACTCTTTACTGGGTAAAAAAGCTAAAGGGAATTGGTATTACTCAGCTTATTTAAACTTTAGAACTCAGTTTGCCAAAGGGTATGTTTTTGGAGAAGACATAAACGGAAATGAAACAAGAACAGAAACCACACATTTCCTCTCACCTGCTTTCTTACAATTTGGTCCAGGTATGTTATGGAAGAAAAGCGATAACTTCAAAATAAACATTTCCCCTGCAGCTGCTAAGCTTATTTTCGTTGACGGAGATTTTACTAATGTTGGAAACAATCAAGCTGCTATCGATGCGTTTAATGCTGACGGAGGTTACTTTGGAGTTGAGGCAAATGAGTCAACTAGATTCGAGTTTGGAGGAAGTATTCAAGGGTATGCTAAGTTTGAAATCATGAAAAATGTTTCGATGGAAAACATCTTGAATTTATATTCTAACTACTTGGAAGATCCTCAAAATGTAGACATCGATTACACGATGAATTTAGTCATGACTATCAATAAATACTTATCAACTAATATTACTTTTCAGGCAATTTATGACGATAATGCCATTGGTGCATTTCAAATTAGAGAAGTACTTGGTTTAGGAGTAAACTACGGTTTCTAAATAAGAACCTTTATAAAGAAAAGAGCCGACTTTACATTTAAAGTCGGCTTTCCTATTTTTGGTAAAAACCAAATCCAATGTCAGAAGTAAAAGATCATATTTTAGTTAATGGATACAAACACGTGTTGTATGCTCACAAAAAAATAAATGCAGAAGAATCAATCCAAAATAGCAAAGACTTTCAACAATGGATGGATACACGAAGATCTATTAGAGAATTTTCTAATCAATCCGTTCCAAAAGAAGTCATTCATAATATTTTAATGAGTGCTTCTACTGCACCATCAGGAGCTCATAAACAGCCCTGGACTTTTTGTGTCATATCCAATACTGAATTAAAGCACAAAATTAGAGAAGCTGCTGAAGCAGAAGAACGAGAAACCTATGCCAATAGAATGAGTGATCGCTGGAGAAAAGATTTGGAACCATTAGGGACTAATGATGTAAAGCCCTTTATTGATATTGCGCCTTATATTATAGTTGTGTTTAAACGAGTATACGAGCATGATCAAGACGATACAAAACACAACAATTACTATGTAAATGAATCTATCGGTATAGCTAGTGGAATATTGATTACAGCTATTCACAATGCTGGTCTGGTGACGTTGACTCATACACCTAGCCCGATGAATTTCTTGACTAAAATTTTAGACAGACCTTCTAACGAAAGAGCTTATTTATTACTTCCAGTTGGTTATCCTGAAAATCCGGTTTATGTTCCAGATTTAAAAAGAAAACCCCTAGAAGACATTGCTGTTTTTTACGAATAATTTTCGTCGTAATCGGGATATAAAAAATGATTATACGGGAATCTTGTAATATGTATTTCTCTTACTTTTCCGTATACTTTTTTCCTGAATTCCTCTAAATTATCTTTATTCAACGCAGAAATAAACAACGCATCCTTTCCGATAGAACTCATCCAGGTTTGTTTCCAATCATCTAAAGTGTAATGCGCTTTAGTTTTTTCCGTAACCAAATCATCTTCATCGATTGTCTGATGAGAATACGCATCAATTTTGTTGAAAACCATGATCGTTGGTTTATCATTACTTTCTATTTCAGATAAGATTGAATTCACAGAAGCGATATGATCTTCAAAACTTTCATGAGAAATATCAACTACGTGTAGTAATAAATCCGCTTCACGAACTTCATCTAATGTACTTTTAAAAGATTCAACCAACTGAGTAGGTAATTTCCTGATAAATCCAACCGTATCACTCATTAAAAATGGTAAATTCTTAATCACAACTTTTCTAACCGTTGTATCAAGCGTAGCGAATAATTTGTTTTCAGCAAAAACTTCAGACTTAGAAACAACGTTCATTAAGGTAGACTTTCCAACATTAGTATACCCAACTAAAGCTACTCTAACCAAGGCACCTCTATTACTTCTTTGAACCGCCATTTGTTTGTCTATAGTGGCAATCTTTTTCTTGAGTAAAGCAATTTTATCTCTAACAATACGTCTATCTGTTTCAATCTCCGTTTCCCCTGGACCTCTCATACCAATACCTCCTCGTTGTCTTTCTAAGTGAGTCCACATTCCCGTTAGTCTCGGCAATAAATACTGATACTGTGCTAACTCAACCTGAGTTCTGGCATAAGATGTCTGAGCTCTTTGAGCAAAAATATCCAGAATAAGATTGGTTCTATCTAGTATTTTGCATTCAAGGATCTTTTCAATATTCTTTTGCTGAGCTGGAGAGAGTTCATCATCAAAAATAGCTGTGCTTACCTCATGTTCAACAATATATTCCCTCACCTCTTCCATTTTACCTGTTCCGATAAACGTCTTGGGGTTAGGAAAATCCATTCGTTGAACAAATCTTTTTATCACTTCTCCACCAGCAGTATAAGTCAGGAATTCAAGTTCGTCCAAATATTCAGTCGATTTATCTTCACGTTGATCTCTGCTAATGATTCCTATCAATACTACCTTTTCATATTCTATTTTCTTCTTTTCTAACATATATTCATTTCAAAAAGGCAAATTTAAACAATAGATTTGTATTGATTTATTAAATTAGTAGTCTTAATTGCAATACAACTATATGTTACAGCATCCCAATAAAGATACCAACATCTATACGATAGCGTTTTATAACCTGGAAAATCTTTTTGATACCAGGAATAATCCCTATACGTTAGACGATGATTTTACGCCAAGAGGTAAAAAGAATTGGACCGATAAACGATATAAAAGAAAGCTTAAAAAATTGGGTAGAGCTATTTCATATGCAGGGTTTTACAAGTCCTTTCAAACTCCTGTTATTGTTGGTGTTGCTGAAGTAGAAAATCAAAAAGTACTTAGAGATTTAACAAAATCGAAGCATCTTAGAGATCATGATTACTCTATTGCTCATTTCGATTCCAGTGACGAAAGAGGTATTGATGTAGGCTTACTTTATAAGGCCGATCTTTTTGACATACATGAAACTAATACCATTAGAGTGGATTTGGTAGACGAACAAGGTATGCCAGATTATACTCGAGATATCTTATATGTAAAAGGAACACTCCTGAAGGAAGAAATACACTTATTAGTCAATCATTGGCCATCAAGAAGAGGTGGGTCTGAAAAAACAGAGCACAAAAGACTTACTGCTTCTGAAACTTTATCAGGAAAAATAAATCATCTTCTTTATGAAAATCCTGATGCTAATATTATCGTTATGGGTGACTTTAATGATGACCCACATTCGAAGAGTATGGAGCAATTATTAGAAATACAACAACTGTACAATCCGATGCAAAAATTATTCTCCATGAATCGAGGGAGTTTAAACCATAATTTCCATTGGAATCTTTTCGATCAAATCATACTAACACATAATTTTTTTGAATACAAGCCCAATACCTTGAGTTTCTTACATGCCGATATCTTTGACGATGAATTCCTCAGAGAATGGCAAGGAAAAAACAAGGGAAATCCTTTCAGAACATTTAAAGGGAGACGTTATTTAGGAGGCTATAGCGATCACTACCCTGTTTACATCCATTTAAAGCATAACATCTAAATCCTATAGATTGGTAGATTTAGTATTTCGTCGATGAAATCAGGCCTTTTATCGATATATTCATGGCTAATTAACATTTGTTAAGTGGGTTATGACATTTTGGCTAAATTTATTCCATCTATAACTAAAATCTTTACCAATGAATAAAATTATAACAGCAATGTTATTGCTGTGTTTATTACCAAAACTAAATGCGCAATCATTTACAACTATTGACGCAGGTCCTGATCAAAACATTGATTGTAATTCGGCTCAATGTGTGGATTTATCAGCCACATTCCTAGAAACAGGATTTTCTACTTCCTATGAAGTAAGTTCAATTCCTTTCGATCCCCCAACAGCTTTTAATTCAGGAACAGAAATAGTCATCGACAATGATGATACCTGGAGCTCAATAGTCAATACCCCTTTTACTTTTTGTTTTTTTGACGATCCATTTAGTGATCTGGTTTTAGGTTCTAACGGATTAATTAGCTTTGACACTTCACTTGCTGGTGGATTCTGTCAATGGAACTTCGATGAGCAAATTCCAAGTCCAAATGTTGAGCCTTGGTCAATCTATGGCGTTTTTCATGATCTTAACAACGAAGTAGGTGTTGGAGGCTGTACTGGAGGCTGCGGAAATTTCTATTACGATATATTAGGTACAGCACCAGGAAGAATTTTTGTATTGAGCTTTGATAATATGACGCATTACAATTGTACTACTGATAGATCTACTCATATGATTGTCTTATATGAAACAACTCAAATTATTGAAGTTCATATTCAGGATAAACCGCAAACTTGTGCGAGCGGATTTAACTTAAACGCCGTTGTTGGAATACAAAACCAAGATGGTTCTATTGGTTATGCTCCTGCAGGAAGAAATACTGGTGAATGGTCAGCAACCAATGAAGCCTGGAGATTTACTCCAAACGGAGGAGTAAACTGGATATTCGAATGGGTTGAAAATGGAACTACCATAAGTAATGATCCTGATTTTCAAGTGTGTCCTTCTTCAACAACCACTTATACTGCTCAAGTAACCTATGATATTTGTGACGGCACTCAAGTTGTAGTTTCTGATACTGTTCAAGTAACCGTTGGGGCCGACATCCCAACTGTAGATTTAGGGCAAGATGTTTCACTTTGTGGCGCTACAAGTTTCGATATTATTTCAACAACAACGGGAAATAATTTAACATTCCAATGGCTTTTAGACGGAGTTGTATTACCTGGTGAAACTTCTCCAAATCTAACTGCAACAACTTCTGGAACCTATACGCTTATCGTTACAGATGATGTAGGATGTTCATCTCAAGATGACATCGTAATAGCACTTATTGATGATATAGT
>JABSPN010000146.1 GCA_013214425.1 Flavobacteriaceae bacterium
GGTTATTTAGTTTTACAAGAGGATTTTTACTACACACAGTATAGTTACAATATTATTTTGAGTTGATAAAAAGCGTTTCTTTTTAGAAACGCTTTTTTTATTACTCCCAATAGTATTTTTAAATAAATACTATAATAAATACAATTTCTGCAACTTTTGTTACATAGTTAGCATAATGAGTCAACTATATTTCCATAACCTCAGTGTTTTTAAACATAAGAAAGAGTGATTACATATATAGTATTCATTCTTTTTTCTTTCTCCTGAATATTGATTATTCTATGTGAAAGAATTGTAAGGCCATATTCGATCGATCGCGATCGTAACAAAGATAATCACTAATGATTTAAGAGATATTTATGTTAATTTTTTGAGTCTAATCCTGTAGATGAAATTACTTAAGTAGTTGCTCTTAACGAATTTCCAGAAGATTATAAAAATCTTAGAAAGAAAGCTAGAATGGCTAAATCGAATGCTATTCACAATACTCAACAAGAAATTGCAGATGGTTTAAATACTTCACGAGTTTTATTTTCTAGATTTCTTAAAAAACTAGAAAAATTCAATAAAGTTTAATCGTAACAACAACACCCTCTTAGATATCTAAGTATAATTATTTCCTATTATTTGAGTATACTTCTCACTAAATTCGAATTTTTTATTCAACTTAGTTAAATTTTGTTTAAAGTATTTTTATAAAGATTAAACATTTTGTATTTTTATCCTGTTAATGATTACAAAATGGACACAAAAAATAAAATAAAAGAGGATGAGATAATCAAAAAATACATGGATTATCTGCTTACTAACAGCAAACAACCAAATTCTGTTTATGCTTTTTCAAAAGAAAACGACTTTGATGAGTCTGAGTTTTATAATTACTTTTCAACCTTTGATTTATTAGAAAAACAGATTTATTATAAATTCTGTCATCAAAGCATTGAAATGCTTGAAAATTCTGAAGAATACCAACAGTATGACCACAAGCAAAAATTATTAAGTTTTTACTACACCTTTTTTGAGATGCTTACCGCCAATAGATCATTTGTCTGTATGCATTTAAATGATAGTAAAGGAAGACTTAAATCACTTAGAAGATTTTCAAAAATGAAAGAATGTTTTCTTGAGTATATTGAGAGTCTATCTTTTGAAACAATAGATTTCAAAGAAGAAAGGATAAACAAATTAAAGGATAAAACTCTGAATGAATCTGCTTGGATTCAATTATTACTCACAATGGAGTTCTGGTTAAAAGATGACTCCAAAGGATTTGAGAATACAGATTTATACATTGAAAAATCATTAAAGGCAAGTTTTGATTTACTGGAAGTAACTCCTTTACGCAGTGTATTCGATTTTGCCAAGTTTTTATACAAACAAAAGGTAAGAGCTTAATGAAATCTATTAACAAAATCCCAATCTCTAAAGTTCAAAGAGCTTCTAAGCTACTTTCAACAGGTGTTAAAGTAGGTGTGAACTATGCGAAATATTATGGAGAAAAATTAGTAAAATCTGAAGAGGAAGCAAAAGCCAATTTAGATGAATCTAATGCTTCAGACATCTACGATGGTTTAAAAACACTTAAAGGCTCTGCTTTAAAGGTTGCACAGATGTTGAGCATGGAAAAGAACATATTACCCCGAGCTTACGTTGAAAAATTTTCATTATCCCAGTTCTCGGTTCCTCCATTGTCACCTCCACTAGTTTTAAAAACTTTCAAGAAATATTTTAACAAGACGCCCTTAGAAGTATTTGATTCATTCACAAAAAATGGAAAAGACTTAGCAGTAAAAATTCAATATCCAGGAGTTGCAGATAGTATTTCATCAGATTTGTCTTTGGTGAAGCCTATAGCGATCAAAATGTTCAACATTAGAGGAGAAGGATCTGACGAATACTTTAAAGAAGTAGAAAATAAGTTAATTGAAGAAACAAATTATGAGTTGGAACTTGAACAAAGTATTGAAGTTGCCAAAAGGTGTCATACAATACCAAACTTGAAGTTTCCAGAATACTACCCAGATTATTCTTCAGATAGAATTCTAACAATGGATTGGATGTACGGTGTCCATTTATCTGAATTTACTGAAACAAATAAGGATATTGACAAAGCTAACATTATCGGTCAGGCTTTATGGGATTTTTATATGTACCAAATGCATGTGCTAAAAAAAGTACATGCAGATCCACACCCAGGTAATTTTTTAGTTTCAGATGATGATAAGCTAATCGTGATTGATTTTGGTTGTATGAAGATAGTTCCGGAAACCTTTTATGTTCCTTATTTTGAATTAGCTAAAGCCGAAAATATCAATAATCCAGTTGTATTCGAAGAAAAACTTTATGAGCTGGAAATATTACGCAAAGACGATTCTAAAGAAGAGAGACAATTTTTCAAAGCTTTGTTTCATGAAATGTTGTCCTTATTCACACAGCCGTTTCATCAGAAGGAATTTGATTTTTCTGACAATGATTTCTTCGGAAAAATTGCCGATTTAGGTCAGAAATACTCCAAAAGTACTGAACTAAGGAAGATGAATGGAAATAGGGGCTCCAAACACTTTATCTACATCAACCGTACGTTCTTTGGTCTGTATAACCTGATGCATGATATCAAAGCGACACATATTAAAATAGAAAACTTTTTACAATTGAATGATAAAAATTAAACCTGAAATACAAGTAGTTTGGTTTAAACGCGATCTAAGATTAGAAGATCATGACGCATTATATGCTGCCCTTGAAACGGGTAAGCGAACGTTATTACTATATGTCTTTGAAAACTCTTTGCTTGAAGATCCTCATTATGATAAAAGACACTGGGATTTTATTAAACAATCTCTTGTTGATATAAACAATCAATTAGTAAACCATGACTCTAAACTTTTAATTGTTCAATCTGAAATATTACAAACTTTTAAGCAATTATTAGATCGTTACGATATAAAAACTGTGTTTTCTCATCAAGAAACAGGGTTGAAAATTACATTTGATCGTGATAAAAAATTCAAAAGATTTACCAAGAATTATGGTATCAACTGGGTAGAGACTCCTTATGGAGGAATTCAACGTGGAATAAAGAATAGAGAAAATTGGATAGTACATTGGGAAGCTTATGTAAATGATAAATTAAAACCCTTTAATCCTTTTCCTGCTCAACTAGTTAGCCTCAAGGAAATAGAGGAATTGAATAAACTCTTTTTAGTTCCTTCTATCGAAACTAAGAAGAATGAAAATTTTCAACCCGGAGGTAGCTCTTTTGGCAAGCTATACTTAAGAAGTTTTATCCAGGAGAGAATAAAAAAGTATAATTATAGTATATCAAAACCATTAAACTCCAGAAAAGGCTGTAGCAGATTGTCTCCCTACATTGCTTGGGGTAATTTATCCATTCGCCAAGTGTGGCAAGCAGCCTCAAAAGCTAAATCTGAGGGATTACACAGTCGTCAGTTTTCAGCGTTTATGTCACGACTTAGATGGCAGACGCATTTTATTCAGAAGTTTGAATCTGAATGTACCATGGAGCATTCCAGTATAAATAAAGGATATCATAAGCTAAACAAAAAAATATCCATACGATATCAAGAGGCTTGGAAAAATGGTTTAACAGGGTTCCCTTTGGTAGATGCATGTATGAGATGTTTAAAACAAACAGGATATCTTAATTTTAGGATGCGAGCATTAGTGGTGTCTTTTTTCACCCATTTATTGTGGCAACCTTGGCAAGAAGCAACTACGTACTTATCAAGAATGTTCCTTGATTTTGAACCAGGGATACATTTCCCACAAATTCAGATGCAGGCTGGTGAGACTGGAATTAATACATTAAGAATTTACAACCCTGTTAAGAATGCGATTGAACATGATGAAAAAGCTGAGTTCATTAAAGAGTGGATTCCAGAATTAAGAGATTTACCTATACCATTTGCTATTGAACCCAATAGAATGACTCTTTTAGAGCAATCGCTGTATGACTTTAAATTAGGTTTTGATTACCCCAACCCAATAGTAGAGCTAAGTTCAGTGAGAAAGTATGCTAGTAAACAACTTTGGGAAATGAAACAAGACAAAGATGTCATAGAGGAAAGTTATAGAATACTGAAATTACATACGCTACCTAGAAGAAAACAGAATTAATATGAAACAACCTATTATAAATAATCATGAGAGAAAGTAATACAATGTTATATAGAATAGAAGAAAATAACTTATTGTCGGAGTTTACCATTGAAGAAATTGGTGACGATCATCTCT
Source organism: Flavobacteriaceae bacterium (assembly GCA_013214425.1). Taxonomy (GTDB): domain Bacteria; phylum Bacteroidota; class Bacteroidia; order Flavobacteriales; family Flavobacteriaceae; genus DT-35. The sequence continues at coordinate 4,255 of JABSPN010000146.1, forward strand.
TTTCTAGTTTGGAAACCCCATTAAGAAAAGATGCTTTTATGATGTCTAGTCAAGAAAAAAAAGAGAAAATTGCTTCTCTATTTAAAGAAATCATGCAAGTAATGGGTTTAGACTTAAATGATGATTCCTTGAAAGGAACTCCCAAGAGGGTGGCCAAAATGTATATAGACGAGATATTTTCGGGTCTAGATCCGAAAAACAAGCCCAAGATCGCCTTATTTGATAATAAATATCAATACAATCAAATGTTGGTAGAGAAAAATATTCAATTTTATTCAAACTGTGAGCATCATTTTGTTCCTATCATGGGAAAAGCTCATGTAGCCTATATTTCTTCTGGAAAAGTAATTGGATTATCAAAATTAAATCGAATAGTTCAATACTATGCCCAACGTCCTCAAGTACAGGAACGTTTAACGAATCAAATAGCTAATGAACTTAAAACGATACTGCAAACAGAAAATGTTGCAGTGATTATTGATGCAAAACACCTATGTGTTTCATCAAGAGGTGTTAAAGATGATTCCTCCACAACAATAACATCTTATTACGGAGGGGAATTTAATACACCGGAAAAAATTAATGAACTTCAAAATTATTTAAAATGAGTACAGCCGAACTAATTCAAGAAGCCGTAGATTTTGAAAAAAATCACAAAGCATTTAAAACCCGAAACGATAAAATTATCGCTTCTAAAAAAGCTAAATCTATCATTCTATCCATTAATGAAGTATACAAAAAGACAAAGGATCAATCATTAATGGATATAATGAAGAGAATTACAGTTATTAAACAAAAAATGGAAAAACGTCTAAAAGGTAGACCATTAAGTCAATAATGAAAACAATCGCAATTATAGGAGGTAGCTATGGGATTGGTAATGCTATAGCCAAAGAAATGTCTCAAAGTAATCAAGTTATTACAATGTGCCGATCGAATCTTGATAAACTGGATAATCACCAGCATTATCAAAATGATGTTTTAGCAGATCAATTGCCTGAAATTGAGTCACTGAATGGTCTAGTTTATTGTCCCGGTTCAATCAATCTAAAACCGTTTAAACGTTTTAAATTAGATGATTTTAAATCTGATTTTGAAATTAACGTGCTTGGAGCTGTAAAAGTTATTCAGCATTACCTTCGAGCTCTTGCTAATGGAAATGGTAGTGTTGTGATGTTTAGCACTGTTGCTTCTCAAATGGGAATGCCTTTTCACGCTAGTATTGCCTCGAGTAAATCTGCTGTAGAAGGTCTTGCTAAATCACTTGCTGCTGAATTTGCTAATCAAATTCGTTTTAATGTTGTTGCACCAACAGTAACAGACACACCTTTAGCTCAAAAGTTGTTAAAAAACGACAAGCAGAAAGAGCTTATGAAGGAACGTCATCCATTGAAGCATTATTTGCAACCAGAGAAAGTTAGTAAATTAGTTACTTATTTGTTATCAGATGACGCCTCAGCTATATCGGGTCAAGTTTTTACTATTGATGCTGGTTTAGTCACTATTAAAACTTAAAAACTATTATGAATAAATATCATTTAATTTTATTACTTATGGGATTCTTCAATTTATTTTCAAATGCTCAAGAAGTCAAAACACCAAATCAATCTGTCTATGATATTGAGTTGATTGGAATAGAAGGAAATGCTTTAGATCTTTCTGATTATAAAGGAAAGAAAATATTATTTGTTAATGTTGCATCAGAGTGTGGATTTACAAAGCAATATGATGCATTACAAGACCTACACGAACAATATCAAGAGAAATTAGTAATAATTGGTCTCCCATGCAATCAGTTTGGCGGACAAGAGCCTGGTAATGAGTCAGATATTCAGACTTTTTGCAGAAAAAACTTTGGTGTCACTTTTCAACTAACAGAAAAAATAAAAGTTAAAGGTGGTGCTCAACACCCTTTATATGCCTGGTTAACCCAAAAAGCATTAAATGGTAAAATGGATTCTTCTGTCAAATGGAATTTTCAAAAATACTTAGTTGATGAAGAAGGAAATTTAGTCGATGTTTTTTATTCGATGACAAAACCATTGAGTAGTAAAATTACCAAGCATTTATAGAGTAAGCTAAAACGATAGTGTGTGAGCTATGGTTCTGTTGCTAATATTTTAAGTACTTTTGCAATATGATGAATGGGAACAGGCTTTCAGATTGGTTACCCACAACCAATAAAGAGGTAAAAATTCGTGAATGGGATGATTTAGATGTCATCCTGTTTAGTGGTGATGCTTATATTGATCATCCATCATTCGGTCCTGCCGTTATTGGTCGTATTATTGAAAGCTGCGGATTACGTATTGCGATTGTTCCGCAACCTAATGTAAATGATAGCCTTCAGGATTTTGAAAAGTTAGGGAAACCGAATCTATTCTTCGCTGTTACTTCTGGAACAATGGATTCTATGGTTAGTAATTATACTGCCAGTAAAAAACGTCGAGATAAAGATGCCTATACACCCAATGGTGATAAAGGGTTTAGACCAGATTATGCGACTACGGTCTACACTAAAATTCTAAAAGAAAAGTTCCCAGATGTACCTGTTATTATTGGTGGAATAGAAGCTTCGCTAAGAAGAGTAACGCACTATGATTATTGGAGTGATCAATTGATGCCTAATATCCTGACTTCTTCAGGAGCTGATTTGTTGGTCTACGGAATGGGAGAGCAACCTTTACGTGAGATCATTCAGTTATTAAAAAAAGGAGTGCCTTTTTCTTCATTGCGAACAATAAAGCAAACGGCTTATATTCAGGATAAAAGTGAAGCACTCCAGAAAAACAAACAATGGAAAGATGTAGTCATATCTTCTCATGAAGCCTGTCTAAATGACAAAAAAACTTTTGCTGCCAATTTTAAAGTTATTGAGCAGGAGTCTAACAAAACATATGGTAGGAGAATCCTACAAGAAGTAGGAGAGGACCTATTAGTGATTAACCCGCCTTTTCCAACGATGACCGAAAAGGAAATTGATGCTTCTTTTGATTTACCTTATACGCGATTACCACACCCTAAGTACAGTAAAAGAGGAGCTATTCCTGCTTTTGAAATGATCAAGTTTTCAATTAACATTCACCGCGGATGTTTTGGTGGCTGTAGTTTCTGTACGATTTCTGCACATCAAGGAAAGTTTATTGCGAGTCGTAGTAAAGAATCCATCATGAAGGAAG
>JABSPN010000147.1 GCA_013214425.1 Flavobacteriaceae bacterium
GCATTTACATTGGTAGCTTTGGAATCGTTAATGTATTGCACATTTTGAATCTTATAGACCTGTTCCAATCTATGCTCTACTCCATCAAAATTTGACAAGCTTTTTCTAATCGTGTCTTTTCTGATATTAATGAGTTGGGCTACTGTTGCAGCTGCCATTGCATTTTTAATATTATGCTTTCCTTCTAATGATATGCTTGCTGTTGGCATAGTAAATTCGTTTTTATTCGTTTGTACTGTTATTGTATTATCTTTTAAATAAGCTCCTTCTTTAATTGCTTCTGAAATTGAAAAGGGGAGTTTCTTAGCGCTAATTTCATGTTTTGAAATCCACTCAGAAATGAGTTCATCATTGGCATCGTAGATCAGATAGTCTTCTGAAGTCTGATTCATGGTGATTCTAAATTTAGAATTGACATAATTCTCCAGTTTGTACTCGTATCGATCCAGATGATCTTCAGAAATATTCATGATCACTGCGATATTAGGCCTAAACTTCTGAATTCCGTCTAACTGGAAACTACTCAATTCCAAGACATAATAATCTACATCTGTCTCAGCCACTTGCTTAGCAAAACTATCTCCAATGTTACCTGCCATTCCCACATTTACTTCTTCTTTCAACACATGATGCGTTAACATTGTTGTGGTAGTTTTTCCATTGCTACCTGTAATACCAATCAAAACTGCATCGGTATATTGGGCTGCAAATTCGATCTCAGAAATAACCGGAATTCCATGGCTGATTAACTTCTTAACTAATGGCACTTTTTCTGGAATTCCGGGACTCTTCATCACCAGATCAGCATTTATGATTTGCTCTTCTGAATGTTTTTCTTCTTCCCATTCAATTTCAAAATGATTAAGAACGTCTTTATATTTTTCTTGTATTGTTCCTTTGTCTGAAATAAATACTTCGTATCCTTGTTTTTTCCCTAAGATTGCAGTTCCTACTCCGCTTTCTCCTCCTCCTAATATGACTAATCTCATTTCGATTTAATATTTAGGATTTACGATTTTTGTGATTTTGACCACATTGTTTTCATAAATGCTACCACAATTGACAATATTTCGTTTACTTCATCTATCAATCGTTTAATTGCCACTTTATTTTTACTATTAATCTCATTCAAAACTTCTAGAAAAAATATACTCTGGTCAACTTCTTCCTGAGCTATCGTTAATTTATTTAAAAAAATTGTCTGAAACTTGGCTCTACAAGCTACTCGATAATTAGCGCCAACAGAACTAGAACATCTAATTAATTGTCTACAAAATGCATCAAACTCTCTTGACTCAGGAATTTTCTCACAAAGCCTCCAGCAATCAATTGCAAACTTTTTAGTCATATTTTTAAATTCTTCTTTCACTAACTCTTAAATCGTAAACGTTCTACTACCTTAACTTCAATGTTAACACCGTCACAACTGCTAACATGACTGCTATAATCCAAAACCTGTTGACAATCTTACTTTCATGCATTCCTTTCTTCTGATAATGATGATGCAATGGTGACATTAAAAATATTCTTCTGCCCTCTCCGTATTTTTTTCTCGTGTATTTGAAATACGTCACCTGAAGCATCACCGAAAGTGTTTCAGCAAAAAAGACCCCGCATAAAATTGGAATCAACATTTCTTTTCTTACTGCTATGGCAATTACCGCTATAATCCCTCCAATAGTCAAACTCCCTGTATCTCCCATAAATACTTGAGCAGGAAAGGTATTGTACCACAAAAACCCAACTAAGGCTCCTGCAAAAGCTGCAATAAAAATGGTCATCTCTCCCATTCTTGGGATGTACATAATATTGAGATAATCTGAAAATATGATGTTTCCTGAAATCCATGTAAACAGCCCGAGAGCAATAACGGCTATAGCGGAAGTTCCTGCTGCCAAGCCATCGATACCATCAGTTAAATTCGCTCCGTTAGAAACTGCCGTGATGATAAAAATGACAATTGGTATAAAGATTAACCAGGCCCATTTCTTGTAATCATCTCCCAAAAAGGATAAGATATCGGCATAATCAAACTCGTTATTTTTTAGAAATGGTATGGTTGTCTTTGTTGATTTTTCTTCTTTCTTAAATTCTTTAACTACAGGATTTTGAAAAAGTATCATGTTATTTTCAGAAGTAACCACTCCTGTAGAAATTTCCTGAGGAACTTGTTCTCTTATAGTTACATCTGGATGAAAATAAAGTACCGATCCAACAATCAAACCTAAACCTACCTGCCCTAGAACCTTAAACTTTCCTTTTAAACCCGCTTTATCGTTTTTAAATTTTTTGATATAATCATCTATAAAACCAATGGTTCCCATCCAGAGTGTGGTAACGATTAGTAAGATGACATAGACATTATCAAGCTTAGCGAACAACAACACTGGTATTAATGTCGCTAAAATGATAATGATTCCTCCCATAGTTGGAGTACCGGCTTTTTGTGCTTGACCTTCAAGCCCTAAATCACGAACAGTTTCTCCAATTTGTTTCTTGTTTAAGAATGCAATAATCTTTTTACCGAATACCATCGATACTAACAATGAAAAGATCACTGCCATAGCTGATCTGAATGTAATAAATTGAAAAACACTGGCTCCTGTGAGCTGATAGTTTTGTTCTAAGTATTCGAATAAATAGTATAACATCTTATGTTTTTCTTTGTTAGATTATTTGTTTAGCTTTTTTAATAATTCCTGAACGATTTTAAAATCATCAAAATCTGTTCTTTCACCGTTTACCTCCTGATAGGTCTCATGACCCTTTCCTGCTATTAAAATGATGTCATTTTTATTAGCCATTTGACATGCCGCTTTTATAGCTTGTTTTCTATCTAAAATTGACAATGTTTTCTTAAAGTGTTGTGGTTCTACACCCTTTTCTATATTTTCAATAATAATTTCAGGGTCTTCTGTTCTTGGATTATCACTAGTAAATATGGCCTTCGTACTTAACACTGAAGCAATATTCCCCATTTTTGGACGCTTCGCCTTGTCACGATCTCCTCCACAACCTACAACTGTAATCAACTCTTCGTTTCCAGTCCTTATACTATTAATTGTCTCCAATACATTTTTCAAAGCATCTGGTGTATGTGCATAATCTACAATTGCTGTTATTTTATTGTCAGAAACCAGGTATTGAAATCTTCCACTTACGCTTTCCAGCCCACTAATTAATTGTAATATTTCTAATTTCTCCAGCCCTAATTGTTCTGCTGTAGCATAAATAGCCAATATATTATAGGCATTAAAAGAGCCTATTAATTTTGCCCATACTTCATCTCCATTCAACTTTAATAACAATCCTGAAAACTGACTCTCTAAAATTTGAGCCTTATAGTCTGCATAAGATTTTAAGGCATAACTATAAATCTGAGACTTGGTATTCTGAACCATGAACTTTCCGTTCTTATCATCTACATTTACCAACGCAAAAGCAGATTTAGGTAATTGATCAAAAAACTGTTTTTTAACGTCTCTGTATTCTTTAAATGTGTTGTGATAATCTAAATGATCATGAGTTAGATTGGTAAATATTCCACCTCTGAAAGTTAATCCCGTAGTTCTTTTTTGATGAATTCCATGAGAACTAACCTCCATAAAACAAAACTCTACTCCTTCATTTACCATTTCATCGAGGTAATGGTTTATCGTCAACGAGTCTGGAGTGGTATGAGTAGCAGTATAGAGTTTTTTATCTACCATAATCTTGACTGTAGATAATAACCCCACTTTGTATCCTGCTTTTTTGAATAAATCATACAACAAACTAGCGATCGTAGTTTTTCCATTTGTCCCTGTCACCCCTACTAACTGAAGATTATCTGATGGGGTTTCATAATAATTAGCTGCCATGTAAGCTAAGGCTTCATTAGAGTCTTTCACCTCAACATATACAACATGACTTTCCAATTGCTCGGGAAGTTCCTCACAGACGATTACAGAAGCTCCTTTTCCAATAGCTGTAGTGATATAATTGTGTCCATCTGCTATCACACCACGGATGGCTACAAAAACATCCTTATCTGTTATCTTTCTTGAATCGAAAGCAACTGTGTTAATTGCTACAGATGTATCTCCAACAACAGATTCAATACTTACTTTATACAATATGTCTTTTAATACCCTCATATTAAATCCAACACAATTGTTTTGTTTTTTACCAGTTTTTCTCCTTTATTCAAAGACTGTCTTTTTACTTTACCAGTTCCATTGATTCTCACATTCAACCCCAAATTTTCTAACACAGAAATGGCATCCATAGCACTCATTCCTAACACACTTGGCACTGTTTTACTCTGCGCAACATCTTCATATTTTTTATATGACTTTTCTTCCGAATCCAGTATCAAGTCATTAAAATTCACTTCATCAACAACTGGCGCATCTTTATAAATTTTTTGAGCAATTTTCTTAAATACCGGACCTGCAACATCTGCACCATAATATCCTTTTGTTTTATTCGGTTTATGTATCACAACAATACAAGAGTATTTAGGATTATCGGCTGGGAAATAACCTGAAAAAGAGGCGATATACTCCACCGATGTCTTGTTATTTGTGCTGTAGTTTGTCTGACAAGTTCCTGTTTTACCTGCCATTGAAAATTCTTTAGAATATAAATTACTAGCCGTTCCCTTTACGACTACATTTTCCATCATCTTTTTCACCTTATCAATGGTTAACTGACTACATATTTTTGGATTAATCACATCTTTCTCATACAACTCAACTGTCTTGTCCCAAGACCGAATCTCTTTAACAAATCTTGGCTTCACCATTTCTCCATCATTTGCGATTGCATTGTAATAAGTTAAGGTTTGCAATGGTGTTAACGAAACCCCATAACCATAAGCCATCCAAGGCAAAGAAATACCCGACCAATCCCGTTGATCGGGATGAGGAATCTTAGGTTCTCCTTCGCCTTTAATTTTTATCCCGAGTTTATCACCGACGTTCATTTTGTTTAATCGCTCTACAAACTTATTAGGATTGCTTTTATATTTTTCATTGATAATTTTCACTAACCCAACATTTGAAGACACTTCAAATGCTCTCGCTGCTGAAATTTTCCCATATCCACCTCTCCTCGAATCTCTCACCTTATATTTTCCGTAGAAAGTCAATTCACCTCCAGTAGTATTGACTACATAATTAGTATCAATCACTTTATCTTCTAAAGCCGCAACCATAGCCATCAACTTGAAGGTCGATCCTGGTTCATGAGACTCTCCAACAGCATAATTTAATCGTTCGTAATACTTACCACTTCTACTTCTTCCTAGATTCGCGATGGCCTTCACCTCACCTGTTTTTGTCTCCATTACAATAACACTTCCATGATCTGCCTCGTAACTTTCTAATTGTTCTAATAGTGCGTGGTGGGCTATATCTTGGATGTTTACATTTATGGTGGTAATTAAATCATATCCATCTTGTGGTTCAACTTCATTCTCATCATTAATAGGCTTCCATTGCCCTTTAGCAATTTTTTGTTTTAATCGCTCTCCGTTTTTACCTTTTAAATATTCGATATAGGCACCTTCGATACCCGGTCGTGTAAAGTTTCCTCGCCCGTCACTTCTTTCATAACCAATAGTTCTGTGGGCAATCCCGCCAATTGGATGCTCTCTTACAGTTCTTTGCTCGACGATAATCCCGCCTTTAAAAGCCCCTAAATTGAATAATGGAAACTCTTTAATTTTACTATAATCAGAATACCTTAAATCTCTTGCGATTAATTCATAACGCTTTTTTTTCTTCCTGGCGATTTTAAGTTTATCCTTGTAATATTTTTGTGTTTTTCCCAAAAGATTAGCTAATGACCAAGAAAGAGAATCTAAGTGTGTATCGAAATTTTCTTCGGAAACTGTAACCGCATCAAAACGTATGTCATATTTAGAAACAGATGTCGCCAATAAACTACCATCGTCTGCATAGATATTTCCTCTATTTGGATAAATGGTATCTCGTTTAATGTTTCTTTCTTCGGCAAGTTTTCTGTAGTAATCGCCATCTGATACCTGAATCGACAACATTTTCATGACCACAGCTACAGCAAACAAAAACATCACTGCAGCAATGATATAGAGTTTAATTAATATGCTTTTTTCTGTTGTTGCCAATTACTCTACAGTTTTAACTCTTATTTTTTTAGGTGGTTCAGTAGAAGAAACCAAACCTTTTTCATTCATTTTTTTAATTACGTTAGACTCCATTTTCAGGAGCATTAATTTTGATCTTAAATCCACAAATTCCGACCTCAACTCCTTTACTTCATCATTGAGTTTCGCAATTTCATGGACCTTCTTATCAACACTATGTGAACTCGCAATCATGATCATTGCTAAAAAAGCCACAAACAGAATAAACTTCCAATTCTTTAGTGAATCATCACTAATTAAGAACCTTCCTTTTAATATGTCTACTGCACTTTTTTTCATCAAATTCTTTCTGCAATTCTAAGTTTTGCACTTCTAGCTCTATTATTTACTTTTATTTCAGCTTGATCTGGAACAATTAAGCCCCCTACTTTTTTAAAGGGCACTTTTACATTTCCGAAAAAATCTTTTTCAGGCTCCCCTTCAAAAATTCCGTTCCTTATGTAGCGCTTTACTAATCTATCTTCTAATGAATGATAGGAAATCAGACTAATTCTCCCTCCTTCATCTAGCAACTCTTCTGTCTGCAACAAAAACTCTTTCAATACCTCTATCTCCTGATTTACCTCTATTCTAATTGCCTGATAAATCTGAGCTAATACCTTATGCTCTTTATTTTTTGGCAAAAACCTTTTTACCGTTTCTTTTAAATGTTCACTTGTCTTAATCAACTCTTTATCTCTTTCGGCAACGATCACACTTGCAACCCCTTTTGCCGATCTCAACTCTCCGTATTCAAACAAAACATTCGCTAAGTCTTCTTCAGCGTATTTATTTACCACCTCGAATGCAGACAATTCACTATCCTGATTCATTCTCATATCCAAATCAGAATCAAAACGAGTAGAAAACCCTCTTTCAGCCACATCAAATTGATGAGAAGAAACACCGAAATCACCCAATATCCCATCAACCTTTTTAACTCCGTAAAACCTTAAGAACCTTTTAATAAACCTGAAATTTTCATTGATGAGAACAAATCGATCGTCATCAATCTCATTTTCTAAAGCATCTTTATCCTGATCAAAGGCGAACAACTTTCCGTTTTCTCCTAAATGCTTTAATATTTCTCTGGAATGTCCTCCACCTCCAAATGTCACATCGACATAAACTCCATCTTCTTTTATCGCTAAACCTTCAACGGTTTCTCCTAACAATACTGGACTATGATACTCCATCTACTCCCTCATTATCATTCCCCATAACTTCTTCAGCCAAATCAGCAAAATCAACAGCAGCGTCATCTATAGCCGTTTCGTAATTATCC
>JABSPN010000148.1 GCA_013214425.1 Flavobacteriaceae bacterium
ACAATATCATTGTCTTCAGGGTCAATGGCAATATGGGCACTCTCACCACCCGCCGTTCTTTCCCAATTATCTTCATCAATAGACCAACTATTACTTCTGTGATCTATTCTAATTGTTGAATTGTCCTGCTGAGCCGCATAAATTCTATAAGGAAAATGGTTATCTGTTGTTACTCTATAAAATTGTGAGGTTGGTTGATTATGATAGGTACTCCATGTTTTTCCGCCATCATAAGTTACCTGAGCCCCTCCGTCATCTCCAATAACCATTCTGTTGGGGTTTTCAGGAGCAATCCATAAATCGTGGTGATCTCCATGAGGTGCATTATAAGTTGAAAATGTCTTTCCCCCATCTTGTGAACGATGGTATCTTACATTCATCACATAGACCACATTTTCATCTTGCGTGTCTGCATAGATTCGGGTATAATACCAGGCTCTTTGCCTTAATTTTCTTTCGCTATTTATTTTGTTCCAGGTTTTTCCGCCATCTTCAGAGCGGTACACTCCTCCCTTATCTTTATTCTCAACAATCGCCCAAACTCTTTCAGAATTAACAGGAGAAACTGTTACCCCAATAATCCCTAGTGTACCGTCAGCAAAACCTTCGTGTTTTGAAATTTCAGTCCATGTTTCACCACTATCAGTGCTTTTCCATAATGCAGAGCCATCGCCTCCACTACTTAAGCTATACGGAGTTCTTCTCACATTCCAAGTACTTGCATAAAGTATTCTTGGGTTATTTGGATCTAAGGTTAAGTCTACTGCACCTGCATCTTTATTAGCGAAAAGTACTTTCTTCCAGGTTGTACCTCCATCAATACTTTTGTAAACTCCTCGTTCTTCTGTTGACTTGTATAGGTTCCCCATTACAGCCGCATATACTATGTTATGATCTGTAGGGTGAATCGCTATTCTGGGGATATGACGGCTCGTTTTCAATCCTGAAGAGGTCCATGTTTTTCCAGCATCTTCAGATTTCCAAATTCCGTACCCAGAAGACACATTACCTCTTACTGTTTTCTCTCCTCCTCCTACATAAATAACATTAGGGTCACTTTTACTGACACTTATTGACCCTACCGATCCTCCAAAGTATCCATCAGAAATGTTTTCCCATGTTCTCCCTCCATCAATCGTTTTCCAAATTCCTCCTCCAGTGGCTCCGAAATAAAACAAATTGGGTTTGCCTGACACACCAGTTACAGCAGCAGACCTACCTCCTCTAAAAGGCCCAATTAGTCTATATTCTAATGCATCGTAAACTTTTTTGTTATCCTGAGAATAGGTAATGCTTGAGCTTATCACTGCAAACAATAATAGCCCCTTAAGTAGTAAGTTATTCATTTTTGGTAATAGTTTTGGTTATTGGAAGATTAATATCAGTTATATTTTGAAGTTGCTTCAAAGTATAACTGGTATAAAAATAGCTATTTAATTATTGGTTTCCCAATCATTAATCCAATTTGACAAAACATTAACCCAATTTTCATCGTCGTTCAAACAAGGGATTGTAGTAAACTCTTTACCACCCACTTCGTGAAAAAGTTCTTCCCCTTCCATGGCAATTTCTTCCAGGGTTTCTAAACAATCACTAACAAATGCAGGTGTTACTATTGCCATTTTTTTAGTGCCTTCTAAACCTAATTTTTCAATGGTTCTATCAGTATATGGTTTTAACCAAGGATCAAATCCTAATCGCGATTGAAATGATGTACTGTAAGTTCCTTCTTTTAAATTTAATTTTTCGGCAACCTGTTTCGTTGTTTCTAAGCATTGATGTCTGTAACAAAATTCATGTGCTTTGGAAGCTGTAACACAACAACTTTTGTCAATCTTACAGTGTGATTTGGTAATATCAGATTTTTTGATGTGCCTTTCAGGCACCCCATGATAAGAAAATAGTAAATGCTCATAATCAAGGTCTTTTATTTTATCCTGAATTGAATCAGATAACACCTTGATGTATTCTTCTTTATTGTAAAAAGCAGGTAAAGAGGTGACTTTTAGCTCCGGAAAATGCTTCTTTTGAAGTTCTTCGGCAAGTACTAAAATAGTTTCAGTAGTAGCCATAGCAAATTGAGGATATAAGGGAATCAGTAACACCTCATCGACTCCCTTAGCTACTAATTCTTCTATTCCTTTTTTGATTGTCATAGATCCGTAACGCATAGCCAATGCTACCGGCATACGAGTTTTATCTTGAACTTTCCCTTTCAATTTTTCAGAAATAACAATTAAGGGAGATCCTTCTTCCCACCATATTTTGCTATACGCCTCGGCAGATTTCTTTGGTCTTGTATTCAGGACTATTCCTCTAACAATAAAAGAACGCAACCAATAGGGTACATCAATGACTCGTGGGTCCATTAAAAATTCATCCAGGTATTTTTTGACATCTTTCGGATCTGTACTATCCGGAGACCCTAAGTTTACTAAAAGAGCACCTTTCATTTTAACACAATATTAAGTTAGCAAAATTAGTTATTATTTGATAATAATTCTATATTTACTTCATATAGCCTCATCTATTGCTTCGATAAAAAACGACAATTTTATGAAAAATTACATAGTATGCATTATCGCAATAATTTCCTACACTCTTAACGCTCAGGAAGAAAAGAGCTTATTGTGGGAAATTTCGGGCAATAATCTTAAAGAATCTTCCTATTTATATGGTACCATGCATGTCAGTAAAAAAATCGCTTTCAGGTTGGATGACGTGTTTTTTGAAGCATTAGAGAAAAGTAATTATGTTGCCTTAGAATCAGACCCTAGTCATTGGTTGGATTACTATTTACAAGACGATACTTATGGAAGAATGTTCGGTAGAGGCCAGAATAGATCTAAAGGATTCTACAGTTACAATTTCAAGTTTGAAGAACCAAAAAAAGACCTGATTTCTGCTTATTTGGCCATGGAAGACGGTTTAGTAAACAGCATTCTTTTCAGGAGTAATAAAGTATCCCAAGATTTTGAAGAGGAAACCTACCTTGATATGTTTATTTATCAAGCAGGAAAGAAGTTGAATAAGCCTATCGTTAGTTTAGAAGACATTGAAGAATCTTCAACCTTAACCATGATTGCTTCTAAAAATGCCAGTAAGGAAAAGCCAGACGCCTGGCTTCAGAAAAAGCTTATTGATGATTCTTACTTTAATCTATTACAAAACGCCTACAGAGAAAGAAATATAGCATTAATTGATTCCTTAGATAGAGGAATTTACACGCAACACTATCTTAAAAATATGTTGTTTATTCGAAATGAGAACATGGTTCAGAAATTAGATTCTGTTATGCCTAAAGGAAAAGTATTTGCTGGTATAGGAGCTGCTCATTTGCCTGGAGAAAATGGTGTTATTCAAATGCTAAAAGAAAGAGGGTATACTGTCAAGCCTTTAGTATCTGAAAAAACCGATGCAGGTGAACTAATGAAAACAAATTTTGAAGAAACTGTTTTCGAAAACAACTATACGACAAGAACGGTACCTGATGGAATGTTTAGTATTGATTTACCTGATAAGATTTACCCGATTTATTCTGATATTAATACAACATATATTTCTCCGGATCTTGCCAATGGGGCGTTTTTAATTATCAATAGAATAAGAACCTTTAAGCACTTAATTGATACCGATGAAGACTATAATTTAGATCTTATTGATGAACTCCTGTTTGAAAACATTCCAGGTAAAATCATTTCTAAAAAAAGAATCACAAATAGTGGTTATGAAGGATTAGATATTGTAAACAAACTTAAAAAAGGAGATTATCAACGTTATCAAATTTACATTACACCTTTAGAAATTATTACATTTAAAATGGGTGGAAAAGGAGAGTTTGTCAATCAATTTGGTGATCGAGTATTCAACAGTTTGAAGTTTAAACCTGTTGACAATACTATGGAAAAAGTAAATGCTCATTTTTATGATTTTCAGGTTGAACTACCTAAATTCAACAACTTCTCTAATAAAGATCAAAAAGGAGATAAATTAGTTGAAGGATATAATACCGAAAAAGATGAGTATTACTTTATTAGAAAAGCTACATTAAATGATTTTGAATACATAGAAGAAGATGCTTTTGAACTCAAGCAAATCCAAAAAAGATTCTATGAAGAACTAGAGCTTGAAGGAGAATATGGAGTCTATAACATCAATCAAAACAGCATCGCTTCTAAAGCATTAATTGATAGCACAAACAATAAATATTTACACCTTAAAAGCACTTTAAAAGGAGGTAGTTATTACTTGTTGGGACATGTTAGTAAATCTCCAAAAAGCCCTGATGCTTTTTTCAATTCATTTACTTTAAATTCATTTAAATATCCAAAGCCATTTGAAAAGGTTCAAGACACATCACTGTACTTTAGTACTGTTACGAATGTCAGGCCTCCTAAAAATGTAAGCTCTAACCACCCTGATGATTCCTATTACGATAAGGATAAGAAAGATTATGAAGACTTTTACAAGTCCAGTACTTATATTAATAATAATGACGAAACAATTGAAGTTACTTTATTCAAGCCTCACGATTATGAAATGTTTTCTAATCTAGATTCTCTTTGGAATTACAGACAAAGAAATTATGAAGATGAGACCTTTGAAGTATACTATGAGGCAAGAGAAAAGAATAAATTTGGTCATGATGAATTACGTCTCGTTTTAAAAGACACGGGCAGTAATAGAGCCATCAACATCAAAAACATTTACAAGGATGGTGTTATTTATGAGCTATACTCATTAACAGATACTATTGGTAAGCCTAGTCAATATATCAGTGAATTCTATGATAACTTTGAGCCTAATGACACTATTATGGCCAAGTCACTATTTGAAAATAAAACCTATGATTTCTTTGAGAAATTAAGAGAGAATGACAGTATCGTATTCAGCGCCTATAACCAAATTTTATATAATAAATCGGCTGTCGACACCCTAAAATATTACATTACTGAATTTGATTATCCTGAAGACAAATTTTTTATCAAAAACAGACTCATCAGTTCTCTGGGAAGAAGGGATGGAGTTGATGTCACCAATTTCTTTAGAAAATTATATCTAGATTCTTATGAAAACTCTTATGCTCAGGTAGAAATATTACAATCTTTAGCCTATAAGAAGGACAAAAAATCTGTAGAATTTTTATTAGATCTGATGTCTAAAGATTTACCCTTGATGAAAAACAGCTATGAAATCAATCGTATTTTTTACCCCTTCACTAAGGAAGAAAATTACGATCTGGCCAAAATGCTATTCCCAGAAATTTTAGACTACACAAGTATTGAAGATTATAAAGAACCTATACTCTCTTTATTAGCGCGATTAATGGAAGAAAATGTTATCAAAGAAAAGTCTTATAAAAAATACAAAAATCAGATCATTAACGATGCTAAGATTGAGCTTAAGCGTGTGTTAAGTAAGAACATGAAATCCTATTATAGCTCTTATGATTCAAGTGATCGAGTTGAAAACGAAAACACCACCTTACGTAACTATATGATATTATTATACCCTTTCAGACAAGAAAAAGATGTCAAGTTGTTTTTTGATCGTATCGGAAAAGTTAAAGACGAGCAAATCATTACAACGCTTTTAGCACTTAAGGCGAAAAACAAAGAATATGTCTCTAAGGATAAACTGATAGAATTAGCCAGTGATATTAACAGTAGAATTTTATTGTTTGAAAAGCTTGAAGAAGTAGGTCGTTTAGATTTGTTCCCGTTTGCTTATAAATCACAATATTCTATAGCCGAATCGACATTATTTGCAGAATACAAATACAATAAAGACAAAGACCTTATTGAGTTCATAAAGAAAGAACCTTTAGAAATAAAAGGTAAAAAAATAGATGTATTTGTCTTTAAAGTCAAAGAAAATCAGGGTTATAATAAAGAGTGGAAACTAAAAGTTGTTGCTTTTGAAAACAATGGCGATATCACTACAGAAACCTATTACGACGGTCGGGAAATTGAAATTTCTGAAGCCGTAGAACTCGATGAACTTGTTGACAAAGCAATTGAAAAAGTTGTTTTAAAAGATCGTAATCGCGCTATCGTAAGATTCAATAATTACTACAGCGGATATGGAGGTTATTAATTTAAAGATTGAACATACTTTTTAGGAGTTGTACCAAACTTCTTCTTAAAAGCAGCTATAAAGTGGCTGGAAGTACTATATCCTACTTTCAGCCCTACTTCATTAACATTAAGCTCCTGAGTTTCCAATAATTTCCTGGCATATTCCATCTTATAGTTAAATAAGAAACCGTAAACCGTATCACCATAAATCTGCTTAAAACCCTCCTTAAGTTTCTTTAACGACAAGCCTATTTCGTTGGCCAACTCCTGAAGCCCTGGCGGCTCGGTCATGTTAGCCAAAACAATCTCTTTGGCGCTCTTTATTTTAGCCACATTGTCCTCATCTACTAAAAAAGGGCATTGCTCAATGTCAGCATCCTCACTACGATTAAAATACAAGCTTAATAATTCATAACACTTAGCTTTAAAATACAATTGCTTCATCGAAGAATGCATGTTATAATTATACAACTGATTTAAAACCACTGCCATCGATGGTGTTATCTTTCCATCTTTATAATATTTCTTATCCTTATTCTCCTCACTTAAAAATGTGATATGATTCGCATCCTGAGAAAACAAAGAATGGAATTTCTTTATGGGAATTAAAACTGATAACATCCAAGATTTAGCACTCATTTCGATATTTAAGGGTAAATCTCTTTGCGGATTATATAGTAACAAAGAATCATCTTCTTTGATATCTAAGCTATACCTTCCATTATTAAAATTGAATTTAATCCCACCTTTTAAACAATAATGAAACTGGATAAATCGACTATCAATTTCTCTTATAAACCTCTGATTATCATTACCTTCGTTGTTAAATTTTATAACTAAAAACCCGTCTTCTATTCGGGTAATCTCCGGAGAACTTCCAGCGATGTTTTCTTCAATTAAACTCATATTTTAAAAATTGTTTTTATTTAGAATTATTCTAAAATAGTTTTAGCAAACAACTCTAAACACCAGCAAAATAAGGGATTTTATTTGATCTATGACAAAAAAAACCTAAAAATACCTCAAACGACATAAAAAGTTCTTTCAGCGTTATTTTTTTATTTCACATAACAATATTTTTGCTTTGACGTTAGATAGACATATGCAGAATCAAATCCCATCGAAAGGAAAAACATTTTATGCCATTGGATTAAGCTACAAAAAAGCTGATGCCGAAATTCGTGGTCGTTTTAGTTTAAACGCAGAAAGCAAAAGAAAATTGCTCCTTGCCGCCAACAAAGATGGTATCGATCATTTAGTTGTGACCTCAACCTGTAACAGAACAGAAATGTATGGTTTTGCACAACATCCTTTCCAATTGATCAAACACCTATGTGAACACACTGATGGTACTG
>JABSPN010000149.1:0-4457 GCA_013214425.1 Flavobacteriaceae bacterium
AAAAAAAATTAATAAAATATTATTTTGATTTTAAATCTACATTTTATTAACATTTGCTAACAAAAAAACGAGCTTGAAAATCAGTAGAATAAGAACTTATCCACTTTTTGTAAAATTGAAAGGAAAAATTAATGAGATCTAAAAAAAGAAATGTTCTTACTCTCTAATAATGATTTAATTTCTTGTTCTTGTCTGTTGTTTAAAAAAGGAATAGTTTCTTTTACACCTTGATTCTTAATATGCTTGGTTCTGTAATTTATAAAAGAAATATACTTAGCATAATATTCTATTTGTTTATCCAATTCTTTATTTTGAAAATGAATACCAAATTGTTGTTGTAACCAAAGGCCAAAACCATTAAGATTAAGATTGAATTGTCTTTTAGAAAAAAAATCTGAGTTTAACATAGGGGTTATTAAATCATGAACAATATAAATATTTTTATCTAGAAAAGACATACTTTTATTTTAATAGAAACTTAAAATTTTAAAAAATAGTATTCTTAATATCGTGAATTGTTCAATATCTTTGCCACCTAAATTTTTTTAAAATGTCTAATAAAGTTAGAGTTCGTTTTGCGCCTAGTCCAACAGGTCCCTTACATATAGGTGGTGTACGTACAGCCTTATTTAATTATCTGTTTGCAAAACAAAATAATGGAGATTTTGTTTTAAGGATTGAAGATACAGATCAAAACAGATATGTGGAAGGTGCAGAAGCTTATATTAATGATTCTTTAAACTGGTGTGGAATTCCTTTTGATGAAGGCCCTGGAAAAGAAAGAAATTTCGGACCCTACAGACAAAGTGAGAGAAAAGACCTTTACAAAGTATATGCAGATCAATTAATTCAGGAAGGTAAAGCCTATTATGCGTTTGATTCTGCAGAAAGCTTAGATGGTCATAGAAAAGATCACGAAGCCAAAGGAAAATCCTTTATATACAATTGGCATAACAGATTAAAACTCAATAACTCTTTAGTTTTAGATGCAGCAGCTGTAGAGCAGAAAATTAATTCAGGAGAAAAATATGTAATTCGTTTTAAATCTCCACAAGATGAAACTTTAATTTTTCATGATGAAATTAGAGGAGAGATACAAATTGATACCAATATATTGGACGATAAAATTCTCTTTAAAAGTGATGGAATGCCAACCTATCATTTGGCAAATATTGTAGACGATCATTTAATGGAAATTACCCATGTAATTCGTGGTGAAGAATGGTTACCATCTTTAGCTTTACACGTATTATTATATAGAGCTTTTGGTTGGGAGAGTCCAAAATTTGCACATCTCCCATTAATATTAAAACCAACAGGAAAAGGAAAATTAGGTAAAAGAGATGGAATAAAAGGAGGTTTCCCTGTTTTCCCTATGGAATGGCAAACAGAAGAAGTAACATCTAGAGGTTTTAAAGAAGACGGATATTTACCAGAAGCAGTTGTTAATTTTTTAGCCTTTTTAGGTTGGAACCCGGGAACGGAGCAAGAGATTTTTTCACTTGACGAATTAATCAAAGATTTTAATTTGAAGAAAGTGAATAAAGCAGGTGCTAAGTTTGACCCAGAAAAAGCAAAATGGTTCAATCAGCAGTATATTGCTAAACTAGATGATGCCGATTTGACTACTATGTTTTTGACTTTATATCCTGAAATGGAGAAAGAACAATTCAACAGAGACTATATTGCTAAAGCAGTTTCGTTAATGAAAGAAAGAGTCGTTTTTGTAAATGATTTAAAAGAACTTACAGATTTCTTCTATAATACTCCGGAAACCTACGATGAAAAAGCATTTAAAAAGGCCATTAAAGAAGATACAGCTAGTTTAATGCGGGATCTTTCAGAAACGATTCAAAATATATCTGATTTTTCCGCAGGCAATCTACAAGATAAAATAAAAGGATGGATTACCTCAAAAGAAATTGGTTTTGGAAAAGTAATGCAGCCCTTACGATTAAGTTTAGTAGGTGCGATGAAAGGACCAGATGTTTTTGAGATCATTTCTTTACTCGGAAAGAAAGAGAGTATAGCAAGAATAGAAAAGCTTATTAATAGTATTTAATAAAAAAAGCCTGGATAAAATCCAGGCTTTTTATCTTCTTTCTTTTTCTATTAGAAGTAAAAAAGAATTCCAAATTGGAACATGTTTACATTTCCTTTAAAGTCTTCAGTATTCCCTTCAATATCATTTAGTTTACCTAAGATATTAGTAAATCCATAATGATAATGACCGAAAACCCTAAAACGTTCAATACCGGCAGATAATCCAACAACTCCTGTTCCGTTAATTGTTGAAACATCCTGAATTTGTTCAGCAGTAATATTGGCTCCATCAATAATGTATGTTTCATAACGATCATTACTGTATTTCATTTTACCATTTACCATTAAAACAGGGCCTAATTCTGCAGTTAATTTAAAATCAGAACGCATGTTTCTTTGGTTACCAATAATCTTATAACCAAAAAGTAAATGTAGTTGAGCATTCAACATACTGAAGTTGATATCTTCAGAAGCAGACGCCAATGTTTGTCTACCTTGAACTTTGACATTGTTGTTTCCTATACTTATACCAAACTGAAGATCCCAGTTGTTGTAAAAGTTACCTCTTGTTGAGAGTCCTCCGATAAATCCGTAATCAGGAACTAAAGTGAAATTATCTGTTTCAATATTAAAATGAGAACCTCCCAATTTGACACCAATCATGTTATATTCAGAAGTTCCACCTCGTCTTTGGGCATCAACAGAAGTAGTAAAACTAATAGCCAATAAGGCTATAAGCAATGATTTTTTAAAGATTTCCCCCATAATTTGTAACATTAATGGCGCAAAAGTATACTTATAATTCGTAATTTCAACTAATTATCAAATTTTATCAATCATGATAATCTCATGCTTATCACACATAACATTATTATTAACCTAACAATTTAAATTATGAGTCCATTTTTATTAGTATTAATACTTCCGGCATTATTAATTTTCATTTCATTATTTTTTATAGTTAAACAACAAACGGCCGCAGTAGTTGAACGTTTCGGTAAGTTTCATAGTATACGTCAATCAGGATTGCACGTAAAAATTCCTTTAGTAGATCGTATCGCTGGACGCTTAAGTCTTAAAATTCAACAATTGGATGTTATCGTAGAAACAAAAACGAAGGATGACGTATTTGTTCGTCTAAAGGTTTCAGTTCAGTATAAAGTAATCAAAGACAAAGTATATGATGCTTTCTATAAATTAGACTATCCGCATGATCAGATTACATCTTATGTTTTTGATGTAGTAAGAGCAGAGGTGCCGAAAATGATATTAGATGATGTTTTTTTAAGAAAAGATGATATTGCCATTGCGGTAAAGTCTGAATTAAACGATGCCATGTTAGAATATGGATATGACATCATCAAAACATTAGTAACCGATATCGATCCTGATGCTCAGGTAAAAGCCGCAATGAACAGAATTAATGCTGCCGAAAGAGAAAAAGTAGCAGCTCAATTCGAAGGTGACGCACAACGTATTCTTATTGTAGAAAAAGCAAAAGCGGAAGCAGAAAGTAAGCGCTTACAAGGACAAGGTATCGCAGATCAAAGAAGAGAGATAGCCAGGGGATTAGAAGAATCAGTAGAAGTGTTGAATAACGTTGGGATCAATTCTCAGGAAGCTTCAGCATTAATCGTGGTAACACAACACTATGACACGCTACAGTCTATCGGAGAAGAAACAAATAGTAATTTGATTTTATTACCAAACTCTCCACAGGCAGGAAGTGACATGCTCAATAATATGGTAGCCTCGTTTACAGCAAGTAATCAAATAGGGGAAGCCATGAAAAAGCAAAACAAAAAGAAATCTTCAGATGAATAACAGTAACTAATTATGAAGAAAGAAAAGCCTCCAAATGGAGGCTTTTTTATTTGTTCTTTTTGGCCCAGTTATCTCTGAGACCAACGGTTTTATTAAATACTAGTTTTTCTGATATTGAATCGAGATCAACATTAAAATATCCCAATCTTTGGAATTGGAATCGGTCACCAATTTGAGCAGTAGCTAAACTCGGTTCCACTAAAGCTTCAGAAATTACTTGTAAAGAATCAGGATTAATAAAGTGCATAAAGTCTTTGTCTTTATGTCCGTCTGGAGCTTCATCTAAAAACAAACGATCATAAGCTCTTACTTCTGCTTTAATAGCATGTTTTGCAGACACCCAATGTAAGGTTCCTTTTACCTTTCTTTTACTAGCTTCAGTTCCACTTCCCGATTTAGAATCTGGATCGTAAGTACAGTGAATTTCTGTGATATTTCCATCAACATCTTTTACTACACGCTCCCCTTTAATGATATAAGCATTTTTAAGACGTACTTCTTTCCCTAAAGTAAGTCTGAAGAATTTACGATTCGCTTCTTCTTTAAAATCTTCTTTTTCTATGTAAAGTTCTCCTGAAAATGGCACTTCC
>JABSPN010000149.1:4467-7310 GCA_013214425.1 Flavobacteriaceae bacterium
TTGTTCCAGAATTTTCATCTTCCGGATTGTTTTCAGCGTTAAGAGTTTCTTCACCGCCTTCAGGATAATTGGTGATTACGAGTTTCACAGGATTTAAAACAGCCATGACTCTATTGGCAACCTTATTCAAATCTTCTCTTACACAAAATTCCAATAATGACACATCAGTAACATTGTCTCTTTTTGCAATACCTGCCACATCACTAAACTTTCTAATAGCAGCTGGAGTATACCCTCTTCTTCTTAATCCTGAAATAGTAGGCATTCTAGGATCATCCCATCCAGATACAACACCTTGATTTACCAATTGTAATAATTTACGCTTACTCATTACAGTATAACTCAAATTACGTCTGGCAAACTCGCGCTGCTTTGGTCTTAAATCTCCTCCGCCATAAATTTGATCTAAAAACCAATCGTATAACTCACGATGAGGTTTAAACTCCAACGTACACAACGAATGAGAAATTTGTTCTATATAATCAGATTCTCCATGAGCCCAATCGTATAACGGATAGATACACCAAACGTTGGCTGTTCTATGATGATGCGCTTTTAAGATTCTGTAAATAACAGGATCCCTCATTAACATGTTTTTAGCGCCCATACTTATTTTGGATCTTAATACATGTTCACCAGGTTCAAATTCCCCATTTTTCATACGTTCAAAAAGATCTAAATTTTCTTCAATAGATCGATTTCTAAAAGGGCTATCAACACCAGGAGTAGTAGGCGTTCCTTTTTGTTCAGCCATGGCTTCTGAAGATTGACTATCTACATACGCAACTCCTTTTTTTATCAATTCAATAGCCCAATCATATAGCTGCTGAAAATAATCTGAAGAATAACACTCTTGATCCCATTCAAAACCTAGCCATTGAATATCCTTTTTGATAGCATCAACATATTCTTGTTCCTCTTTGATTGGATTCGTATCATCAAACCTCAAATTAACTGGAGCGTTATACTGCTCTCCTAATCCGAAATTTAAACAAATTGAAGCGGCATGACCAATATGTAGATACCCATTTGGTTCAGGAGGAAACCTAAAACGTAAGCTATCAGAAGGCATTCCTGATTTTAAATCATCCTCTATAATATGCTCAATAAAATTGAGTGATTTTACTTCTTCAGACATAATCATTTAATTGATATGCAAAACTAGATAAATTTTGGTTTTTTAGTATGATTATTCTTCTTGAATTCAGGTGATTTTGTAATTCTTGATTGCAATTTCTTCTTATTTAGTAATAATTGATAAAACCAACTATTTTGAATTATCAAATAGCAACACTTTTTGTCCGACAGTTATTAGGAACTATTTTCTTTATATAAGGTTTTGTAAAAGTATTTAACTGGGGCATTTTAATTCTTTTGAGGAAATCTTTTCACCAGATTTTTTAATCCACTTCACCGTCTATTTTATTTCCTATGCAGAATTCATCTTCGGTTTATTGATGATACTGGGTTTATTTAGAAAAGTGAGTTATTATACTTTGGGAAGCATCCTACTAATCGCTTCACTTGGTCATGGATTACAAAGTCCTTTTTGTGACCTACAGCATGTTTTTTAGAAGTGGCTTACTCATCTTTTCTCTGCTGATTACTTTTGAAAAAGATACCCTATCGCTAGACTATTTTTTGAAAAGAAAATAATTTTAGTTATCTTATGATAATCAATAGATTATATAATTAATTCTGAATGCTAGGACTAAATGTGCATAGAAAAATTTTAAAACGAAATTATTATGAAAGCAAAATTGACAAAGGCTTTCAAAAAACTGAAAACACCTAATGGATGGGGTAGACAGGAATATGAAGGTCAATCATTAAAACTAGAACGAGATCAGAGACGAGACAAAAGCCGTCCCAATGCATTGGAGAAAATGGCTTTTGTACAACGCATCATGATTAAGTATGTAACAGGATATCCTAAAAGGAGTATCTAATCGGGGAAAATTGATTATGTACAAGGCTTCACATTATGTGAGGCCTTTTTATTGGAAAATGTTAATTGTAAAAAAATAAAGCAACCTTTTTGATATCTAGACATCTATTCTTAAATAGAACATTATGAAAGAAAAACTAATCGCCGTTTTGCTACTTTTTTGCTTATTTTCTTGTATTCAGGATGACGATCAATCGGGTGACGAACCTATCTCTGATTTTCAGGCAGTCATTATGCAAAGAGCTGCTTTTGAAAATTCAATCGAACTACAAGATCCTAAACCAATTGAAGAAACAGGAAAAATTTATGTAAAAGGCACCGAGTTGTATATCAATGAACCCTATAAAGGATTTCATATAATAGACAATACAGATCCCACAAATCCAACACCCATAAAATATTTGGTAACGCCAGGAGCAACAGACCTTATTTTTAAACAAGATTCATTTTATATCAATCAGGCGGTAGATTTGGTAGCGTTAAAGTTTGATACTGGATTTAATCAAGTAACAGAAACTAGAAGAATTTTAGGTGTATTCCCATCGATTAGATCTCCTCAAGGCTTTCAAGCCTACACAGAAGAAGGTCAAATAGTAGTAAACTGGATAGAAAATTAATACCGAATACCATGAAAAAAATAAAACAGATATTTTTATTAAGTAGCATTGGATTGGTCTTAGTGTTGGGTTCATGTGAAAGCTACTCAACAGATACTTTCGCAACTGATGCTGGGCAAACAGGACAGTCGGGTTCTTTAGCTCGATTTACAATTTTAGACGATTATTTATATACCGTAGATGATCAGGATTTAAATGTTTTTAATATGTATTTTTTGATTCCAAGATTTGAAAAGTTGTACAAAATTCTAGTCTGGGAACACTGTTGGACGACTGGT
>JABSPN010000015.1:0-1866 GCA_013214425.1 Flavobacteriaceae bacterium
TACTGTGAGGGTAAAAAATCTAAAGAAGCGCTTAGAGATTGCTTTGGAGAAAAAGTATCTAACGAAATTAAACACAGTGTCACTTTAGAAGAAAACTTACGAGAAATAGATTTACCAGTTGGACGATACAAAGTTTTAACTTCATTCAACATAAACAAAGAAGGGAAAGCCGACAAAATTAAAGTCTCGCTAAGAGGCAAACATGTTAATCATGTTTTATCTACTACAAGAGCAAAACTTGAGGAAAAGGTAAAAGAAGTCTTATTAGGATTACCCAAAATGGAATCTGGAAAACTTGATGGAAAACCTATCAATACACCTATAATGCTTCCAATTATTTTTGTAATACAATAATTTATGGTTAAACTAGAAAAAATAGTATTGGTTGTTGTATTATTTTCAACTTGCATTTGTTGGTCACAATCGGATCTAAAGAAGGAAAATAAAAGTTCAAAAAAAGAAGCATTCCAAATTCCACTTCCCGATACTTATCCAATATACAGGGGATGTGAAGACAGTTCAAATCCGGAAGTAATTAAATTTTGTACTATAAACAAAATAAGGGAATTTATTGTACTTAGCTTTGATATCGAAATGGCTGACAAAGTATTACCTCAGGCTAAATCAACAAAATTTCTAGTTGAATTTGTTATTGATAAGAAGGGAAAAATTAAGGACATCAATGCCAAAGCTAACAAAAGAGAAATCGCAGTCGAAGCAATACAAATTTTAAGACGATTACCCAAATTAAAAACTCCAGGACTTAAAGACAGCAAACCTGTTGATACCCCGTTTAGGTTTTTGGTCACCGTTTATTTTTAATTAAATTTTCTATCAAGAATGATCACAATCATAGCAGCAGCCGCACAAAACGACTCCATAGGGAAAGACAACCAGTTAATCTGGCATTTAAGTAATGACCTAAAACGTTTTAAAAGTTTAACTTCTGGCCATCATATCATCATGGGAAGAAAAACCTTTGAGAGTTTCCCTAAAGCCCTACCCAATCGTGTGAATGTAATCATTACCCGAGATAAAAATTATACGGCAGAAAATGCTATTGAGGCTTTAGCCTTAGCCAAGGATGATGAGCAACCTTTTATTATCGGTGGAGGTGAAATTTATAGACAAAGTTTAGACATCGCGACTCGTATTGAGTTAACCCGAGTGCATCATGAATTTGAAGGGGATACGTTTTTTCCTGAAATTGATCCAGAAGTATGGAAAGAAGTCTCACGAGAAGATCATGTTAAAGATGAAAAACACGCTTATGATTACAGCTTTATCACTTATGAAAAAAAGATCCTGAATAAGTACTTATAATTGATTACTTCCTTTTTAGGGCGCACATGAAAATAGTTTTTCTATTTTTGCCTCAGAAAATTGAAAATCACACACATGAAAGCATATATTTTTCCAGGTCAAGGAGCTCAATTCTCAGGAATGGGATTGGATTTATACGAAAACTCTGAAGATGCTCAACATTTATTCGAAGATGCCAATGAAATCTTAGGGTTCCATATCACCGACATCATGTTTGAAGGAACTGCTGAAGAATTAAAGCAAACCAAAGTTACCCAACCTGCTATTTTCTTGCACTCAGTAATTTTAGCAAAAACTTTAGGAGATTCTTTCCAACCAGAAATGGTGGCTGGACATTCTTTAGGAGAATTATCGGCTTTAGTTGCCAATGGAACACTTTCGTTTGAAGATGGTTTAAAATTAGTTTCTAAAAGAGCCATGGCCATGCAAAAGGCATGTGAAATGCAACCTAGTACTATGGCAGCTGTTTTAGGATTAGAAAATGATGTAGTAGAGCAAGTTTGTCAAAATACAGACGGAATTGTTGTGGCTGCTAATTATAAC
>JABSPN010000015.1:1876-12107 GCA_013214425.1 Flavobacteriaceae bacterium
GGACAATTAGTAATTTCAGGAGAAATAGACGCTATTAATACCGCTTGTGAGGCTTTAAAAGAAGCTGGAGCAAGAAGAGCTTTAGTATTACCAGTGGGCGGTGCTTTTCACTCTCCATTAATGGAGCCTGCAAGAGAAGAATTAGCTGCTGCTATCGAAAACACACATTTCAACAAACCTAATTGCCCAATATACCAGAATGTAACAGCTAGTGCTGTTTCTGATGAAAACGAAATCAAGAAAAACTTAATGGCGCAATTAACCACTCCGGTAAAATGGACGCAATCTGTTCAACAAATGATTGCCGATGGTGCTTCTTCATTTACTGAAGTTGGACCCGGTAAAGTATTACAAGGATTGGTAAAGAAAATTGATCGTTCTGCCGAAACTTTCGGAGCGAGTTTATAATATATGCAACGAGCAAGATACTCGTATAGGTACAAGTAAGCGCGAGCATGATGCTCGCGCTTATTATTTTATTAAATCTTTAGAATTTCTATTCCTACAGCCAATACATTCGTTAAAAACATATTATCAAAATTATTACTGACGGTAAACGTATAATTTCCTTGCTCTTGAAAATCGTAGGATTCTAAAAAGGTGTATTTCACATCACAAATATCTCCCAAACAATCACCAATATCTTCTTTTTGATCATTCAGTATTTGCAAGTTGAATTCCTTTTTAATGAGTTCTCCTGAAGGAGTTTCTATTGTAATTTCCATCGGGACTTCCTTAAACTGGAATCCGTAGATATGTCCGAAATTCAAATTGACATCATAAAGTTCATTGATGTTGACAATTTTAGCAGTAAAGACTTGAGGATCGTTTCGCATCCACCTGTTTAACGGCAATTCTTTATTGGTTTCTCTGTAAATTTGATTTGGATTACAAGCAACAAAAAAAAGTACTAAGAAAAGTAGGTTAAGATTTTTGGGGATTTGAGAATTGAAGAAGTCATTATTAAAACGCATAGTTGTTTTAGTATTATTGTTTGTGAATTTTCCCGTCTTTCATAGCAAAAGTGACATTTGTATGAAGGTTGATTTTCAAAAACAAAAGATACGAAAATATTCTACTTTAAGATCGATTGATTTTTTGTTCCCAATTCCAAGCAGACAAGGTTGCTTCATCTAAAGTTTTTTCAGCTTTCCAACCTAAAATTTCATTTGCTTTTTTTGTATCGGCAAAGATTGCAGTTACATCTCCTTCTCTTCGCTCTCCTATTTTACAATTGAGTTTTACTCCTGAAACACGTTCAAAAGACTGAATGACTTCCAAAACAGAGCTTCCTTTTCCAGTCCCCAGATTAAAGAATTCGTAAGACGATGTATTTTGATTGTTTATCAATCTATTCAAGGCAATAACATGTGCCTTTGCTAAATCGACCACATGAATATAGTCTCTAACACAAGTGCCATCTGGAGTATCGTATGTGTCCCCAAATACGGTTAATTGTTCTCGTTTACCAATAGCGGTTTGGGTGATAAAAGGTAATAAATTTTGTGGAACTCCTAAAGGCAATTCTCCTATCGCTGCACTTTCATGAGCTCCAATCGGATTGAAATAACGCAATGAAATTGCCTTTAATACTGAAGATATTTTGCAGGTATCCTGAATAATCTCTTCCCCTATTTGTTTGGTATTCCCATAAGGAGACATCGCGACTTTTATTGGAGCTTGTTCAGTGATAGGTAATTGATCTGCTTCACCATATACAGTACAAGAACTACTAAAAATAAAATTAGAGATTTGATGTTTTTCTACCTCCTGAAGTAAATAAACCAAGGCTGTGATATTATTTTCATAATACAGTAAAGGTCGCTGTACACTTTCTCCAACAGCTTTACTCGCAGCAAAATGAATAATTCCCTCTATACCTGAATATCGATTAAAAAAATCTGAAACAGCAGTTTTATCTTTTAAATCCAACTTTACAAAAGTTGGTACTAACCCTGTAATAGTGGTAATTCCATCCACAACCTGCTGATTTGAATTAGACAGATCATCAATAATGATTACTTCATACCCCTCCAGTTGTAACTCAACTGCAGTATGAGAACCTATATACCCTAAACCTCCTGTAACGAGAATTTTCTTCATCTATTATTATTTATTTTCTAACAACACCGAGAGTTGCTCTTCTATCTCTTTTATTTCCGGATTTACCAATATCACTTTTCCCTTATCATCGTAAAAGAAAATCGCACCTCCTGCATTTGATATTCCATAAGTATTCCAAACATCATATTGCCCATCTAAATCAATCAGATTAAACCACGGAAATTTAAAACGCTCAATCATTTTATTCATAGCATTAGTATTATCATCTTCTCTTGCTACACTTAAAACTGTAAAGCCTTTGTCCTTGAATTTTTCGTATACTGGTTTTAATTCGATACTATGTTCAACACATGGTCCACACCACGATGCCCATAAATTAAGAACAGCATATTTTCCCTTTATTTTTTCCGAAGCTTTCACCAAATTCCCTTCAGCATCTTCTGCCTCAAAATCTAAGAAATCTCCTCCAGGTTTCATATTAATTAAAGCCTCGATTTCTTTTGATAGCATATTGTTATAAGGATGATTTGGATGTTTTTCACTGAACTTATTTGAATAGCTATTCAATTTTTCATTACTTAATACATTATTATTATCATACTTTAAATCTGAAAGTAAATGGTAGTATGACAATATGGAATAGTTGTTTTCTAAATATTCATATTTAAACTCCGTGTTTTCATCATTTATTTTTTCTAACTCTTGATTGAAACCCTTTGCAACATCACTTAAATCACCTCGGCCATTTTCTCTCAAAGACTCTAATTCTTTATACAAAGATCTCTTATCCACTCCTTTCTTCTGTAGTTCTTCAAAAATTTCAGAGGCTCTCACACTCCAATATTTATTCTCATTTATAAGGGAATCGTTTATTGCATAATACTTACTCTTTCTAGATTCAAATTTATCTTGAACTTGAGCATTATATTTAGACATTTCTTGATTAACAACTCCTCCATCAACATTAGTTTTTGAATGATCTTCAGAATAAATATCAATTCTTACAGTATCTCTTTCTGAAAAAAAGTTAAAAATCATTCCACCTCCATTATTATAATCGCCATTGAATATTAAGGTATAAGCTTGTGGCGCTTCTGATTTGAACGAATGCTCAAACTTACCATCAACAATAGGAATCTTAGTATAATTGATTCTCATATCGTCAGGGAATTTTATCAAAACTATACTATCGTCAACACGATCATGCACCTCACCTATTAGGACACAGTCGGATTGTACAATATTTTTTTTCTCTTCTTTACACGCTACAATGAATAATAAGCAAAGAATTATTAGTCCTGTTTTTTTCATAAATATTATTTGTTAGTTATGTTATTTATTTGTTAATAAAATCAATCACCGTAGATGTGATAAAAGCTATTTGCTCATCATCTAATTGGGTATGCATTGGCAGTGAGATAACTTCTTTTACCAATTGATTTGTTATCACAAAATCTTCTTCATTATAACGACTATCCTGATAGGCTTTTTGATTGTGTAATGGGATTGGATAATACACTCCGCAAGGAATTCCATTCTCGTTTAAATGTTGCGCTAAAGCATCTCTATCTGTGTTCTTTACTTTTAAAGTGTATTGATGAAAAACGTGGCAGTCACAATGTTCACATTGCATCTCACTAAGACAAACACTACCTATTTTTGGAGTTATGATATTTTCTTGACCTTTAAATGCTTCAGAATATTTTTTTGCAGCCTCTTTTCTGGCTGCATTATAATAATCTAACTTAGGCAACTTGGCCCTTAAAATAGCCGCCTGAATAGAATCTAATCTAGAATTCACTCCCACCACATCGTGATGGTATCTTTTGTACATTCCGTGGTTTACAATCCCTCTAATGGTATGAGCCAAATCGTCATCATTAGTAAAAATTGCTCCTCCATCTCCATAACATCCCAAGTTTTTTGATGGGAAGAAAGAAGTTGAAGCTACATGACCTATTGTTCCCGCTTTTTTCTTATCGCCATTACTGTAAGTGTAATTGGCACCAATAGCTTGTGCATTATCTTCAATTACATATAAATTGTGTTTTGAGGCTATCTCCATAATAGCTTCCATGTTGGCACATTGACCGAATAAATGAACAGGGACTATTGCTTTGGTTCTTGAAGTTATTGCTTTTTCAATAGCTTTGACATCAATATTGAAATCATCTGGGTCAACATCTACCAAGACAGGTGTCAATCCTAAAAGTGCAATCACTTCTACAGTAGCAGCAAAGGTAAAATCGGCTGTAATCACCTCATCTCCTGGTTTTAAACCCAATCCCATCATAGCAATTTGCAAAGCGTCTGTACCATTAGCACAAGGGATCACGTGCTTTAAATCTAAATAAGTTTCTAATTCTGCCTGAAACGATTTCACTTCTGGACCGTTAATATAAGCTGTAGATTCGATTACGTTTAATACTGAAGAATTGACTTGCTCTTTAATTCCTTCATACTGACCTTTAAGGTCTACCATCTGAATTTTTCTCATTTACTGAAGATTCCAATTTTAAACAAAATTACAAAAATCCGTTCGTATTTAGATTGAATTTGGGTTAAGAAATGTATTTTAGCGTAAACTTTATTGGGTGTATTTCTTATACAACATACTTACCTATTGTACTGGTTTTTTTATCAGGATTGTCAGCTTATTTAACACAAAGCTTCAACTATTTGTTAAGGGACGTGTCTCGGTTTTTAAAACTTTAACGCAACTCAACTCTGAAAACAAAAGAGTTATTTGGGTTCATTGTGCTTCTCTAGGGGAGTTTGAACAAGGTAGACCCATTATTGAACGTCTATACCAAGATTCCAACAATTTTATTGTATTATCCTTTTTTTCACCTTCTGGTTATGAGATCAGAAAGAATTATGACAAGGCCCATCACATTACTTATTTACCCCTTGATACTAACAGTAACGCGAAATGTTTTATCAAAACACTTCAGCCCGATCTCGCCATTTTTGTTAAGTATGAATTCTGGCCTAACTACTTAAGGCAACTCAGAAGAAATAATATTCGAACATTGTTGGTTTCAGGAATTTTTAGAGAGAAGCACAGTTTCTTTAAAAATTATGGTGGATGGATGCGAAAATCTCTGGATACTTTTGAACATTTTTTTGTTCAGGATCAAAAATCAAAAGCATTATTAGGAGGTATTAATAAAACTAATGTGACTATTTCAGGAGACACTCGTTTCGATCGTGTTTATGAAATTCTTCAACAGAATAATACTTTAGAGTTTATCGAATCCTTTAAACAGCATTCAGATTGTATTGTCTACGGAAGCACCTGGAAAGAAGATCATGAAGTAATTTCTGATTTTATCAACTCTTCGCAAGACATCAAACATATTATTGCACCGCATCATATTGATGAGCATGCTGTGAAAGACATTACTGATCGTATTCCGAATAAACGTATCGCACTGTTTTCTGAAAAAGACAGCTTGAATCTCGAAGAATATGATGTGTTCATTATCAACACCATTGGTATTCTAACTAAAATCTATTCTTATGCTGATGTCGCTTATGTTGGTGGCGGATTCAAAACCGGACTTCACAATACTTTAGAACCTGCTACATTTGGTGCACCAATTCTGATTGGACCGCATTACAGCAAATTTAATGAAGCGATTGAATTGGTAGAGTTAGGTGGAATCATTTCTACCAACAATAAAGAAGAATACTTAAATCATATCAAGGTATTAATTGTCTCTTCTGAACTAAGAAAAGAAAAAGGTTTAATTTGCTCTGAATTTATCGAGAACAAAAAAGGTGCTACTGAAATTATTTTAGCGTATTTAGGCAAGTTTTTGCCTATACAATAGCGCTTCATATATCAATAAAAAAGGTAACCAACTCGCCCAGGCAATCACAGCATATTTTGTTTCTCCATACCATTCAAAATAGTGAGATGTCACAAAAGAAAAAATTCGCAGCCATATTGCAGACAACATCAATATATAAGCCCGAATCATAAACTGTTGATGTTGCTGAATTTTCTGCTCACGAATAGATTTAAATCCTTTAAATGCAAATAGAAATAATAGCACTGACAACACTAAAAACCCAATCACTCCAGCAGTTCCACCAAAGGCATAAAATGACATGATCAAGCCACTTGGTGCTACTAGACACAAGACCAAATACAAAAATGTTGTTCCGATTACTCGATGCCATTTTCTGTAGTTCTGCTCTAGTCGAAAAAAGGCATTAACAGTTCCAGTAAACAAGGCTAGAGGACTTGCTAATATGTGTATGTAAAAGGCATATTTATAAATCCCCTGAAAAACTTCTTCTTTATTGATCAGAAAGCCTTGACTGAAATTGGGTGTTGTATAGTCTAAAGATTTAATTACTATCAAAAAACCCACAAAAAGAATAGGAAGTATTAAAAGCTTAACCAGCAACCCAAACGTAAGTCTCTTTTTCTTTGAGTAACTCATCTCCTTTTTCATTCAACTCATTTTTTACTTCTAAAATTAACGTTACATTGTGTTTTTCTATTTCAGATAAAAGATCGTCTACATTGTCATGCTTTGGCTCATACCAGGGTTTGCTATCAAAATATGCTATCCATTTATCTGTTTTAAATTTATATCCATATTCAGCAAAAATCTCATTTCGCATAATGTCTAAATCTTCTATGGAGTAATGACTGGTTAAATAGAGCCCAAATCCCCCATCACTTTTGTTTTTTTCTCTTGTAAAACAATCGTAAAAATCTTCTCTTTTGAGCTTTTTCTGTTTTGTAAAGCCAAAGACTCTGTTGGAACCAAATTGCTCTATCTCTCCGTTATCTTTTATCTGATAATACAAGTATATTGGCATAGAATGATAGCGCTTGTAGCTTTCTGAGTTTTGAATGTACTTTTTTACTTCTAAAACATTATCAGAAATAAAATGCATATTCAAAACTTCATCTCCACAAAAATGAAAAGCGTTATCGTTATAGCTTTCGTGAATTCTTTTTACATAAAAATCCTCATTTTCAGTATTTATAGTCACCAAATGTTGTTTCTCCAATTCATAGCCTCTACCATCTACTCCTTCCTCAAAAAAATTAGTGATAAAAGCAAAAATTTTATCCCCTACTCCCTTACTTTGATTAACCTCACTTCTACTCTCTATTAGCCCAAATCCTTCTTCCGCATTTAAGATATTTTCTACCTTTTCCGGCAAGACTCCAAATTGATTTAAGTATGTAGGAGTGAAAACAACTCCATTTCCTTCATAAGGATCACCCTCATAATGCTCATAATATGGGTCATTTAATGGCACTACTGATTTGTCAAAATAATCAAAGGACAATGTTTTAAAAATATCAGCGTTTCTTGGTTTTTCATTGTCATTAAGTATTTCTTCCTTTCCTGACTCTGTTATTTTATAGTAAATCTGTTCAATTTTACCAATGGCGATTTCATCACCTATTGGCGGATAAATAATGTCAAATTCACAGGGAACAAGATGCCCATTAGTGTAATTAACCAATCCTACTAAATGGCGTTTTCTTATTTCTACATAATCTTTAACAGTTAAATCTGGATTAAAAATTTCATCATATTCAACTGGTAAAATTTCTTTCATCTGCTGATTTACAATACCATACTTTTCCCAAGTCTTTCCTTTATTACCAACATAAAAAAGTAATCCTTCATAGGTTTGAGCATAATATGATAAGCTATTGTACACTGAATCCAATTGCTGAACATATGCGGCTACTTCTTCTTTGTGAGCAAACTCTATTTGGCGTAAAGGTTCATCCTCTTCTTCTTGAGCTAAACGTGTTTCAATATCATCTTCTGATGCTTCAAATTGCGCTTCAATGATCTCTTTTTTAGGCTTATCTTTTCCGCAGGAAAAAGCCATCACGCAACATAGGGTAAGAATTATTTTATTCATGTTAGTAGAATTTAATCTCGTTCTAAGATAATAAAAAAAGCCGTTTCTTACGAAACGGCTTTTTAACCCCAACTAAATTATAATCCTATTTTATAATTACGAACTCAATTCTACGATTCAGTTCATATTGTTCTTCTGAACAATCTGATCCACAATCGAATAATGGCTGAGTCTCACCATAACCGTTAGACACTAATCTGTTTCCATCAATTCCGTTAGCAATTAAGAACTTCATAGCAGATGCAGCTCTTTTCTTAGATAGTGATAAGTTATATGCATCACGTCCTCTTGAATCTGTATGCGCATTGATTTCAATCTTCATATCAGGATTCGCGTTTAATACATCAACTATTTTATTTAATGAGATTGTAGATTCTTTCTTGATCAACCACTTGTCGTAATCGAAATAGATATTTTCGATTGCGATCATCATCTTATCGTCAACTTCTACGATTTCAGCTTGACTTGGATCCATTTCAACAGTCATAGCAAAATCTTTTGTTCTTCCCGTGTTAGATTCGAAATCAACGATGTTATCATCAAATCCGTCACGAGTAGTTTTGATTGTATACACATCAAATGGATCAATATCGAATTCAAACTTCGCTTCTTCAGTAGTAGTTTTAGTAGCTACTACATTTCCTTCTTCGTCGATTAATTCGATTACTGTATTTGGTAACGGAATTCTTGTTTCTCTATCAACAACAGTTCCTTGAATAGTTTGAGTGATATCTTCTTTGATATACTTATAGATATCAGACTTTCCTTTTCCTTCAGCTCTATCTGATGTAAAATAACCTCTATCTTTAGAAGACATGATAAACGCATAGTCATCTGCCTCACTATTGATAGTAGTCCCTAAGTTTAATGGTCTTACATAGTTATCAAATACTCTCTTTGCTCTGTAAACGTCTAATCCACCTAAAGAGTTGTGTCCGTTAGAAGAGAAATATAAGTGCTTATTGTCAGGAGACATATAAGGATACTTCTCATCATCAGCAGTATTTATTTCTGAACCAAGATTAACAGGAGTTCCTAATGCTCCGTTTTCATGAATATCTACATAATAGATATCATATCCTCCTAATCCACCTTCCATATTAGAAGTAAAGAACATTCTTTTTCCATCAGTAGTAATTGATGGGTTTTCGATTGAATAATCAGTTCCACTAAAAGGAATTAATTCTTCGTTAACCCATTTTCCCGTTTGTACTTTATCTAAAACTGCTCTGTATAATTGATATTTTTCAGAATTCTCTTGCGTGTTTCTTGTATAATAGATTACTTTTTGGTCTGGTGTAAAAGCAACAGATCCTTCACTACTTAATGTATTGATGATTCTTGAGAATAATAATGGTCTCGATAAGTTTCCGTATTGATCGATATCAGCACAGAATAACTCTGTATAAGACTCATTTGTCAATTTGTCTTTTGTACCACCTAATCCACCAATCTTTCTAGCAGAAATAATGATGTATTTACCCATAAAGAAAGTTGAACCGTATTCAGTGTACTTTGTATTAACTCCAGCGTCAAAAATGGTGAAGTTAAAATCTGCAATAAACATTGGCTTAGCTTTTAAATCGATTAAGTTCGCGTAATCGTCTCCAACGTTTTGTTGGCTTGGTCCTTGAGCAACAGCTCCCCATGCTGTTGTTAAAATAATTGTTAGTGTTAATAGTAAATTTCTCATATTTTGGTTTTTTACAACACCTATTTATCGGTGTTTAATTTGAACAAAAACGAAATGTTGTTTTTTGGGGTTTGATGTTAAATGAATAACACTCGTTTGTTGTTTGTTAATTTTTATGAGGCAAATATATATTGCTAAATCCTCAATAAAAAATCAATATGAGTTATTTATGACTTGATTTTAGGCATTTTACAATGAATAAAATGCAATAAAACTATGTTAACATGTCTTTTTTTGAAGATTATTCAATTATTCAGATAATTAATGAATACTTGCTAAATAACAGGCTGTTTCGGTGAAAGGTAAATAATATCGACGAAATGCTTAACCTATGTTAATTTTTCGATGAATGGTTATTTTTCTACAATAATAAATTCGATTCTTCTGTTCAATTCGTGCTCATCGTCTGTACATTCTTTAGACAAACAATCGATAATTGGCTGATTTTCACCGTATCCTTGTGAAGTTAATCTGGAAGATGAAATACCGCTACTAATTAAATATTTCATGGTAGAAGCTGCTCTTCTTTTTGAAAGTTGAAGGTTATAAGGATTACTTCCTCTG
>JABSPN010000015.1:12138-19689 GCA_013214425.1 Flavobacteriaceae bacterium
ATCGGTGTGAGCATTTACTTCAATCTCCATTTCTGGATTATCATTTAATACTTTAACAATCTTATTTAATGAGATTTCGGAAACGGGTTTTATAGTCGCTTTATCAAAATCAAAATAAATATTCTCTATTTTAATTAATTTCTTGCCTTCTACTTCAACAATTTCTGCTGCTTCTTGTTCCATTTCTATAGTGACATTAAAATACTTCTCTACAGCAGAGTTTGTGTCTTCTATTTGAACTTTATCATTAAAACCTTCTTTTTTACTTGTAATGATATAGCGTTCATACGGATCTACATAAAAAGTAAACTTAGCATCTGGCCCAACGACTTTAGTTCCGATTACATTTCCATCTACATCCACCACTTGAACATCTGACCCAGGAAGCTTCTTTTTAGTATTGACATCCAGTACCACTCCGCTTAAAATTTGTTTCTTAAAATCCCAAACAAACTTATAGACATCATTACCTCCTTCTGTTTCTTTAGATTGCTTAGAGGAAGTCACATACCCTCTTTTTTCATTAGCAAACATAAATGCTATTTCATCTTGAGGACTATTAATTGACGGCCCTAAATTTACCGGTCTCACATAAGTATCTTTAACTTTTCTTGCTCTGAACACATCGTATCCTCCCCTGGTATTGTGACCATCTGAAGAAAAATAGAAATACTTATTATTTTTATCAATAAATGGGAATTTTTCGTTAGCCGCTGTATTGACTTCAGGTCCCAAATTAACCGGGTCTCCTATTGTATTGTCTTCCCCAATATCGGCTACATAGATATCATATCCACCATAGGAACCCTGCATGTTTGATGCAAAGTAGAGTTTTTTACCATCTCTACTAATCCATGGATTCTCTACTGAATACTGGTCACTATTGAAATGAATAGCTTCAGGATTATCCCAATTCCCCTGAATCTTTTCATCTGTTGCTCGGTACATTTTAAAAAATCTGGTATTATCTTTTTTAGCTCTTGTATAATATACTGTCTTTTGATCAGGAGAAAAAGCAATACTTCCTTCTGAATTTTCTGTATTTAAAATACGTGAAAATAGTAATGGTTTTTCTAAGTCTCCTGTACCCTTAATTGTTGAGCAATAAATCTGCGTATGTGGTTCACCAGTTAATGGATCTTTCTCTCCTCCAATTCCACCAATTTTTCTACTTGAGATGATAATGTATTTCGCTTGAAAAAAACCAGAGCCATATTCTGATTGTCCAGAGTTAACTTTTCCTGTATGGGTAACATTAAATTTAAAATCTCCTGTTAGAATAGCTGATTCTCTGGAAGTCGCAGGTGATAGCTCGCTCACATTTTCAACTCTAGCTCCTGACTGATCTTCATTAGGAGTTTGGGCAAATAGCCCAAAAACCATTAACAATAATAAAGGGGTAACTAACTTCCTCACAACAAAATCTTTATAATTATTTACTAAAAGTAAGGCAAAAACCCTACCAAAGCAATAGGTGAAAATAAAATTATGTACTTGGAAGCTTCTTAGATTGTATTCAAATCCAACAATCTATTGAGGAAATCACGATGGTTAGACAGTCGAGGTACTTTATTTTGACCTCCTAATTTATCCCGCTCTTTTAACCAATCATAAAAAAGCTTAGGTCTTGCTTCATGAACTATTGGTTTATTCAAGGTCATGTTGTTAAAACGTTTGGCTTCATAGTCAGAATTCAATGACTTCAACGCATTATCTAGTAACTCTGTAAAATATTCAAGATTCTCTGGGGGTCGTTTAAATTCAATCATCCATTCATGAGCTCCTTTTTCTTTTCCCTTCATAAAAACAGGAGCTGCTGTATAATCTACAATCTCTGCATTAGTCTTATCGCAGACATTTTTTAAGGCAGCTTCTGCATTTTCAATAATTAACTCTTCACCAAAAACATTAATATGATGCTTTGTTCTACCAGACACTTTAACTCGATACGGTCTTATGGAAGTAAACCGAACAGTATCGCCAACCTTATATCGCCATAAGCCTCCATTGGTCGTGATAATAATCGCATAATTTTTATGCAACTCAACTTCACTTAAAGGAATGACCACTTGATCATTACTGCCATAGGCATCCATTGGGATAAACTCATAAAAGATCCCGTAGTCTAACATCAACAACAATTCATCTGAATCGTTTTGATCCTGGATGGCAAAAAAACCTTCCGAAGCATTATAAATCTCATAGTACTTAAAATCGGCTTTCGGCAATAAATTCTTATACTGATCTTTATAGGGTTCAAAACTCACTCCGCCATGAAAGTAGACTTCTAAGTTTTCCCAAATCTCAAATAAATGTTCTTTTTTAGTCGTATCCATTACCTCATTCAGCAATACCAACATCCAGGAAGGTACACCAGCCAAACTGGTCACATTTTCTTTTATCGTTTCATTGACTATAGCAGCAAGTTTCACTTCCCAATTATCCATCAGGGAAACTTTACTACTTGGTGTAGAACTAAACTCGGCCCAAAAGGGCATATTATCGATTAAAATAGCAGATAAATCTCCAAAAACGGTTCCGTTGTCCCTATATAATTCCTTACTTCCTCCCAATCTCAGACTTTTTCCAGTAAAGAGCTGAGAGTTTTCATTATTATTCAAATAAACTTACTTTTAGCACTTGTTGTACCACTTGATTTAGCAAACCATTTAATAGGACTATCCCAAAAGACATATTGCTGACCTAATCTATTTTTCTCGATTAAACCTTCTAAATCTTCATAAGTAACAATAGGAATCCTATTGGAAAACTCTCGATAGGTTTGTATAGAAGAGAATTCATACTTCTTACCTATTTCTGTACTCTTAGCCCTGTCGAGCAATCCGAAAAGTAATTCCTCTTGTACTTCAATAGGATATTTTAGGAAAAACTCTATTTGATGAATTCGTTTTTTCAAAAACCAGGATACTACGGAATTGACTAACGTAATTGCCATAAATAATTTATCTTAGCCATAAAAGTAACAAAAATCTACGTATGCAATATCAGGGAGTTTTAAGAAAAATGAGGACAGAACTACAGTCGACAATACAATATTACCTCATATTTGAAAATGATGTCTTGAATCTCAATCAGTTAATCGGAAAAAAAATACAGCTCTCTTTTGATAAGTATGAGTGTTTAAGCTGCGGCAATGACCGAGAGATTTTTAGACAGGGTTTTTGTAAAACTTGTTTTTTTGAAGCGCCACAAGCTGGAGAATGGATCATGCATCCTGAAAAATCTACTGCTCATTTAAACCTAGAGGATCGTGATTTGGACTATGAAAAAAAAATGCAATTACAACCGCACATTGTGTATTTGGCTCAAAGTAGTAACGCAAAAGTTGGCGTTACCCGAAAATCACAAGTTCCCACTCGTTGGATTGATCAGGGAGCCACAAAAGCTTTACCTATAATGGAAGCGCCCAATCGTTATTTAGCTGGTATTACTGAAGTAGCTTTAAAGCAACATATCGCTGATAAAACCAATTGGAGAAAAATGCTTCAGGGAATTTCTGAAGATGAAGATTTAAATGAAATTAGAAGTTCTTTAAAAAAACATATTCCTGAGGAATCTTCAGCATTCTTTTTAGCGCATGAATCTGTACTTGAATTGAATTTCCCAATTGAAAAGCCTCCTGTAAAATTAAACAGTTTAAATCTTGGTAAAACACCTGAGTATACTGGAACTTTAAAAGGGATTAAAGGACAGTACCTCATCTTTGAAGACGACACCGTTTTTAATGTAAGAAACAATGAAGGTTTAGTCGTAAAAATAACTGTATCTTAAGTATTTATATTTCGATTTAGGGGTTGGAAACATATTTGTAGTAAAAACTAGACCCCTAATTTCAACAACTGAAATACGGCCACAATCAATAACAATATCCCAATCACTCGATTTACGATATTGGTAATATTTTTCACTTTAGTCTTTAACACATTACTGAATTTACCATATCCGTATAAAGTTGAGATTTTACCTATAAAAACTCCTAAGAAAAAGGCAATCAATAAAATGGCTTGAATATTTAAATCGAGGTAAATCATTTTTTTAGATAGGAAGGAGATCACCAACATCCAATAAATTAGCACTGTTGGATTGATCAAACCTAATACAAATCCGAGCATTAGTTTAGAAATGGGAATACGACGTTTCTTGATTAAAACACATTCCTCATTTTCATCTTTCACACATTCTTTACGGAAGAAAATAAGCACTATTCCAACAGCAGTTAATATGGCAACAATTGAATATTGCACCCAGGCATTCATGTTAATAAAATCCTGGATAATCATATTGAATTGCATGGCAGTTAAAGCAAGTATTAATTCGGCAATTGCTGCCGTGTATACAATTTTTAAGGCCATCTGGACATTCTCTTTAATTGTTGTGTTGATTACAGCAACATTAACAGTCCCTAATGGTAACGCCCCAACTACTGAAGCCAAAATTCCAATAAAAAAGTAAATGATGATTTGCATGGAATATTGGTAGCAGAAAACTAATAAAACTTACACGAAAAATTACAATAATTTAATGAGATAATGAATTAACGAACTAATAAAACGTCGAATTATTCGTCATCTTCCTTTTTCTTTTTGCCCCCTAAAAGCCCTCCTAAAACATCTCCAACATTAGGTTTGTCTTTATGGGTATTCGTAGAATCTTCGTCTTTATCATTCTTATTGCTATTACCAAAGATATCTCCTAGAATTTCATCAAATGCATTATTCTTAGTGTCTGTAGAATCACCATCTTTTTTATTACTCCCGAAAATTTTATCCAATAATCCCCCGCCAGGATTTTCAAAAAGTTTTTGTTTTTGATAGTCAATCAGTTGTTTCGTCAGATTTGTTACAGATTGTTTTAAATCCGTTTTTAAAAATGGCTCTGTAGAAGTCCCGGTTATATTTGCCACTACTGGCACAGTCATCTTTTCTATTTCAGGATCATTTAGCTTACTTAGCAAGTTACTCACATCACTTCCCAGGTATTTTGCAGGTACATGAAACGTCGCATCATAATCTATTGATTGATCAAAACCGTGAGCTCCTCCTACTTCAATATCGATGTCTTCATACTTGAGTTTAAAAGGGTTGACCGTTACTTTTCCATCATCAAAAGCTAATCGAGTTTTTAAATCTTTTAGATCAAGCTTTTTCCAATCAATAAAGTTTAATTCTCCCCCTATTTTTTGGAAGATTGCCGCTTGTTTTGGTAAAATCTTAGCGGTCAAAATTTCGGTTAAAGCCTCTCCAGTTAATGAGTTTAAATCTGGCGCAAAATTATCATCCAGATTTCCTTTTAACTTAAGATTGGAATTCAGTTTTCCATCTAAAGCTTTCGCTATAGGTGTTAGTCCTTGAAAAAGATCCAGAGCTTTAAACGATTTTGAAATATCAAATTGATCGATAGCTAAATCCATCTCAAAAGTTGGATATTCTTGTTTGGTAGAAACATTTCCGCTAAAATTCAAGCTACCATCAAATAGTTCCGTAGACATGTTACTCAAAGCCACTGTTTCATTTCTTATCACTAAGTCTCCCACTACATTTTTCAGGAGTAAATTGTCATATTCAACAGTTTTTACATCAGCGCTCATTTTAACATCAAGAACAGCTGGAATATTTAAAGCATCTCCTGTTGCTGTTGCTGTTGTTTTTGTATCAGCCGAAACATCACTATCATCTGCCTGATCAACCATAAAATCATTGACAGCAAAATAATTTGAATTGAGCTTAAAATCTCCTTTCAATTCTTTATTATTAAACAAAAACCCGAGTAAGTTTTCAATAGTACCTGTGATGTTCATATCACTCTTCCCTGTGGTCGCTACAAACTCATTTAATAAAATTTTCTGATTACTAAAATTGACTTTCACATTGGAAATGTGAATCGGATTTACAATATCCTTTGAGAAATGAATAAAATCTGTAATGGAAAAATCACCTTCATTCCAAATCTCTTGATAAGTCTCTTTTTCAACCGACTCCCTATCAAAATGAACATTCAGGTTGGCGGTTAACACACCTTCTAATTCATTTTCCATCTCAATAGGGTAAGCTTTAGATAAATTACCCAGATTCAACACTCCATCTAAATGGGAATCGACAAGGGGATTTGTAGTTAAGTGTTTGATCGTACTCTTGGCAGTAAACGCATCTTGATCGATCTTAAATGACAATGTATTAATATCGAGGTGATTACCGTTTTTTCCCCCTGAAGTATTGGCTAAGGTCATTTTAAGATTAATATTTTCGATACGTTTTGGCAACTCCGGATATTGGACTG
Organism: Flavobacteriaceae bacterium; assembly: GCA_013214425.1. Lineage (GTDB taxonomy): Bacteria > Bacteroidota > Bacteroidia > Flavobacteriales > Flavobacteriaceae > DT-35. The sequence goes on from JABSPN010000015.1 coordinate 18,436, forward strand.
AAGCATTTTCAGAAACAATATCAACTACAAACTTCGGAATGCTTGTATCATCCATAATTCCTTTTACAAAACCTGACACTTCAAAATTTCCATTAGTATCAACTTTATCGACATTTCCTGAATAAACGGACGGAATTAACGCAATAAAATTCTTAAAAGTCGTACTAGGAGTTTTGAAGTATATATCAAGCTCATTATTTTCTTCATTTTGCTTAAAAAAACCATCAAAGACCATCTCCATACGATTAATCAACAGCTTGTTCTCTTTAAAAGTATATTTCCCATTCTTATTGTCAATATTTATTACAGCATCAAGGTTCACATTGTAATTTGTCAGATAATTGACATTGCTGTGATCTAAGGATAGTAACATTGAAGTTTCAGTATCTAAATCGACCACATCATTAGCTAAATCTCCAGTTCCTAAATGATTAAAATCTTTGATTAACAAATGTGTACCTGTTGCTTCGTCTCTATAGTCAATATCTGTATTTAAAATACTATATTCTGTCACACTTAATTGAAGATTTGTATCTGATTTTTCTCCTGAAGTTGATTCCGTTTTTGACATCTCAGATTCCTTAGCAATATGAAAATTATTCACATGTTCTTTATTAGTGATCAAATTTATTTTGATTCCGTTGATCTTAAATGCATCAATAATAACTTTATCCTTCCCTAACTTCGTTAATTGTTTTAGAGACATTTTAGCCTGAATGTCATCAGCAAAAAATAAGGTATCCCCTAAAAAAGGTTCCTTATTGATCACTTGCAATCCTCTAATATTGATACTAGCATTGGGAAATTTTTTAATAAAATTCAGATCAACCTCAGCAAAATCGACATCAGCATTTACTTTTTTATTGATCTCTGTTTTTATGTATTCCTCTATCTTTCCTTTAAATAAAAATGGTGCTGCTACTAAAGACACAATAACAACTAAAAATAAAATTAGAGTGATTTTAAAAATTTTCTTAACCTTCTTCATAACAAGTACATTCAACTAGACCTGATTATTAAATTTATCTATTTTCAATAGTCTAGTTTTAATTCTTCGCCAAATTTCAAGTTAAAACGTTTTCTGAATAAATAGGTAGCCAGATACAGTAAAGGTGTGTCTAGAGCTGCTACCAAAACTTTAAAAATAAATCCACTAAAAAACAACCCTGGAAACAAGTCCCAGCCAATTTCTCCCCAGGTACATAACAACAAAAGCACAGTAGCTGGATCAAGAAATTGTGAGCTGAATGTAGA
>JABSPN010000150.1 GCA_013214425.1 Flavobacteriaceae bacterium
TTTCATTGCCAATTTCACAGACGATAGGGATGTCTTAGTAATCAAACCAGATGGAGGTGAAATAAAACACACCAAAGTTTATTCAAGAGATGATAATAACTTTATTCAAAAAGCACACGTAGCAATAAGTGTCGATGGAAGTATTAAAGCCGATTTAAAAACCACTTCAAGAGGATTGAATTACGACAATAGACAAGACATCACTTTTGAATCAGAAAAAGATCAAAAATTGCATTACAAAGATATGTATGGCTATTTAAATGGTGTCGAAATAAGCAAACTTGATTTTGATAAACAGCATGATAAAGAAGAACCAGTCTTTATTGAAAAACTTCAAGTAAATTGCGCTAAATATGGTAAAAAAGCAGGATCTAAATTGCTCTTTGCACCTAACCTATTTAATAGAGTCCAATCAATTCCTACAGCTTATGAAAACAGAAAAACTCCTTTTGAAATACAAAGAAGTTTTATTGATGAAGACGAATACCTGTTTTCCATTCCTGCAAATATGAGTATTGAAGCCTTGCCAGATAACATTAAGGTTGATAAAGATTTTGGTAGTTATGAAATGACTATTGAGAAAATTGATGACCAAAACTTTAAATACAAAAGAATATTGATTCTTAATTCAGGAGTCTACGAAAAAGAAAAATATAAAGAATATCGATCGTTTATTAAAACGATTGTAAAGAAAGACAAATCAAAATTAGTACTAACTACTTAAAACAAAAATGATGAAACAAGTTGCTTTTTTGCTGATGTTATTTACAGGAATCTTTGTAAATGCGCAAACGCTTAAATTTGGGAAAGTATCAAAAAAAGACATTGAGAAAACTTCTTATGATAATGATGAAGGAGTTGATGCTGAAGTACTGTATAAGATGCAGAAAATTAATTATCGATTGTCTCCAGAAGGAAATACATTTACAATGGTTGCCGAAGTTCATGAGATAGTAAAAGTGTACAACACGGAAGCACTTGATGTAGCAAACGTAAGTGTAAGATTGTACAAAGGAGGTAAAACAGATGAGAAAGTTTTAGGCTTAAAAGGAATTACCTATAACATGGAAAATGGGGCTGTTGTTAAAACTAAAATGAAGAAAGATGGAGTCTTTAGAGAAGATATTAATGATTATTGGTATGCCAGAAAATTTGCCTTACCAAATGTAAAAAAAGGATCAGTAATAGAATATACCTATAAAATTGAATCGCCATACTATATGTCGTTAGACGATATTTATTTACAGTCAGTTTACCCAATTAAGAAGTTGTATGTAGATATAAGAATTCCAGACTATTATCGTTTTAAAACGTATTTGAATCCACATGCAGATTACACGCCTGTGATTTCAGAGACGATGTTAGATACCGAAGTGAGTTACAGCGAAACAGTGGGTAGAGGTATCGGAACAGCAGTAACAAGTAAAGACAGAGGGTCATTTAAACTGAAAGTAAAGAAGTATTTAATCGCTAAAGATAATGTTCCTGCCTTTCAAAATGAACCGTATATCACAAGCGCTGCTAATTATTTGGCTAAAATCAAATGGGATTTAGAACGAATTCGTTATCCCAACGGAAGAGGGCAAAATTTTTCTCAAAACTGGGATGAAATTACCAAGGACATTTATAAAAGCTCAAGTTTTGGGGGGCAATTATCAAAAGAATTTTTTAAAGATGAAGTGGCGACTTTAATAGATGGAGTTACAGATAGAAATCAAAAAATGAATATCATTTTTGATCATGTAAAATCCAAGATGAAATGGAATGATTATATATCTATTTATGCGAGTAATTTAAAGAAAACATATAAAGAAGGAGAAGGAGATGTAGCCGACATCAACCTTCTGTTGGTGGCAATGCTTAGAGAAGCTGGAATTAATGCCAATCCAATATTAACATCTACAAAAGATAACGGAATACCATTGTTTCCAACGCGAACAGGGTTCAATTATGTTATTTGTGGGGTAGAAGTTCAAAATGATGTGATTTTGTTAGATGCTACAGGGGAATATAATATGTCAGATGTGTTACCTAAAAACGTAATCAATTGGCAAGGTAGAATGGTACGTAAAGATGGGTCATCAGTTTGGGTTAACTTAGAACCTAAAACCAATGCTAAAATTAGTACGATGATTAATGCTTCAATTTCTTCTGATATGGAAGTTAAAGGTAAAATCAGATCTAGTTATTCAGGCCATATGGCAAGGTCATTCAGAATAAGCAAGAACAAAACAGCAGCTGAAGATCATATTAAATCTATTGAAAAAGGAAAAGGGGATATTGCCATAGAAAACCTTGAAGTTAATAATGGAGATGATCTTAGTAAAAATGTGTTAAGGTCTTATGAGTTCACGTTGAATGATGCAGTAGAAGAAATAGCAGGAAAGCTTTATATATCACCACTCTTGTTTCTAACAGAAGATGAAAATATTTTTAAACAGGATACAAGAAAATATCCGATCGACTTTCAATATCCTTATACTGAAAAAGCAATAGTTTCTATTAGTATTCCTGAAGGGTATACTGTAGAATCATTGCCGGAAAGTAAAACACACTTGATTAAAGACGAAATAGGGGGATTTGATTTTAAAATTGTTCAAAAAGGTAATAACTTGCAAGCTATAATGACTAAGAGTATTAATTATTCTCTTATTCCAAAAGATTATTATGCAGAAATTAAAAACTACTTCTCTGTATTAATAGATAAGGAATCTGAGAAAGTAGTGTTAGCAAAACAATAATGAACTTAAAAGATTCTCAATTAGTAGTTGATCAATGGATTAAAAATCACGGTGTTCGCTATTTCAATGAATTAACCAATATGGCGCAACTTACTGAAGAAGTAGGTGAGGTAGCCAGAATTATCGCACGTCGATATGGTGAACAAAGTGAAAAGGAAAGTGATAAAGAAAAAGATTTAGGAGAAGAACTCGCCGATGTGGTTTTTGTGGTACTCTGCTTAGCAAATCAAACTGGAATTGATTTGCAAGAAGCCTTTGATAAGAAGATGGACAAAAAAACCAAAAGAGATCATGACAGACATCATAATAATGAGAAATTGAAATCATGATACTAAAAGAATTGACTAAAATTTCTTTTTGGAAAATTGTAGCAAGAATTTCTTTTTTCTTCTTTTTGGTTGCAACAGTTTTTATGTTGTTGTTCTACTTGGTTACTCTTTCTTTTGAAAATTTTAAGCAGTTTGTGGTTTCTGAAAAGTCAATAAGGAGATTTGTTTTTATTATTGCATTTGCTCCAGTTTATGGATTATTAATGACCCTATTTCAAAAAACGATAAAAAGGTGGCAATGACAATTAAATTGCAGAAATCTATCCTGAAAAAGAATTCCAACATCAGGATCACAGGTTCTAAGAGTGAATCAAATAGATTACTCATCTTAAAAGCTTTGCATAATACTGTTGAGTTGGAAAACCTTTCCAATTCAGATGACACACAAGTGATGCTGAAAGCTTTAGAATCAAAAGAAAGGACTGTCGATATCCATCATGCAGGTACCGCGATGAGATTTTTAACGGCCTATTTTTCTTCATTAGAAGGAAGAGAAACAGGGTTAACTGGTTCATCTAGAATGAAACAAAGGCCCATTAGTATTCTTGTTGATGCGCTTAGAGATTTAGGCGCTTCAATTCAATATATCGAAAACGAAGGATATCCGCCAATCAAAATTTCAGGAAAGAAAATCACTAATAACAAAGTCACATTAGCCGCTAATGTGAGTAGTCAATATATCTCAGCCCTGTTATTAATTGGGTCTAAATTAGAAAACGGACTTGAATTACATTTGGAAGGCGAAATAACTTCTGTGCCCTATATACAGATGACCTTAGAGTTATTGAGTAGAATTGGAGTGAAGAGTCGATTTGAAGGGAATGTTATTGAAGTCTTTTCAGGGAACGATTTAAATATACATAAACTTATAGTAGAGTCAGATTGGAGTTCAGCTTCCTATTTTTATAGTTTGGCAGCCCTTTCTGAAGTTGATACTTCGATTACCTTATCAGCGTATCGTCAGGATTCACTTCAAGGAGATTCTTGTTTAGCTGAAATTTACAAGCAGTTTGGGGTGGAAACAGAATTCAACAACAACGAAATAACGTTAACGAAGAAGTATCATATTGTTCCAGAAAAAATTATTGAATTAAATTTGGTGAATGCTCCAGATATAGCTCAGACCATAGCGGTAACTTGTTTTGGTTTGGGAATTTCCTGTGATTTATCGGGTTTACATACCTTAAAAATTAAAGAAACAGATCGCTTAGTTGCACTTAAAGTTGAACTCGAAAAATTAGGAGCATCAGTAACGATTACCAATAGTGAATTGTTTTTAAAGAAATCGAATTCCATACAACCAAATGTGAGTATTGATACCTATCAAGATCACAGAATGGCAATGGCTTTTGCTCCTTTGGTACTAAGCACATCTTTAGCTATAAATGAGGCAAATGTGGTTTCAAAATCATTCCCAGATTTTTGGGATAATATGAAAACACTGGGTATAGAAATTAAGAAATAAAATATTTGTCAATTTACTTGACAACCCCTATTGTCAAATTGTATATTAGCGACCTTAATAAAATCCGTAAATTTTATATACACTAATGAAGCTTTCACACTTTAACTTCGATCTGCCAGCAGAGCTTTTAGCTGAATACCCTTCAGAGCATAGGGATGAGGCGCGCTTAATGGTATTAGATAGAGAAAAAAAAACTATCGAACATAAATTATTCAAAGACCTGATCAACTATTTTGAAGAAGATGATGTAATGGTTTTGAATAACACAAAGGTTTTTCCTGCGCGTTTATTTGGCAACAAAGAAAAGACAGGAGCTCGAATAGAGGTTTTTCTTTTAAGAGAATTAAATGCAGATCAAAAATTGTGGGATGTACTAGTAGATCCAGCAAGAAAAATAAGAATAGGGAACAAACTATTTTTTGATGAAGATGAAAGCCTAGTAGCAGAAGTTATTGACAATACAACTTCTAGAGGGCGTACTTTACGTTTCCTTTTTGATGGTTCTTATGAAGAATTCAGAAGAAGATTAAAACAATTAGGACAAACGCCTCTACCAAAATATATTAAGAGAGATGTTGAGCCAGAAGACGAAGATCGTTACCAAACAATCTACGCAAAGCATGAGGGAGCTGTTGCAGCTCCAACGGCTGGATTACACTTCTCTAAGCATTTGTTAAAGAGATTAGAGATAAAAGGAGTGAATTTTGCTGAAACTACATTACATGTTGGTTTGGGAACATTTAATCCAGTTGAGGTTGAAGATTTATCGAAACACAAAATGGATTCTGAAGAAATCTTTATTGAAGGGACTGCTTGTAATACAATCAATTCAGCAATTCAAAATAAGAGAAGAATTTGTGCAGTAGGAACAACAGTAATGAGAACCTTAGAAAGTTCAGTTTCTTCCATGGGAACTCTAAATGAGTATAGTGGTTGGACCAATAAATTTATATTTCCTCCTTATGAGTTTAGTATTGCGAATTCTATGATCACGAATTTCCATACACCAAAATCTACCTTATTAATGATGGTGTCTGCATTTGCTGGTCATGATTTTATTAAAGAAGCTTATGAAGAAGCTGTAAAAGAAAAATACAAATTCTATACCTATGGTGATGCCATGTTGATTTTATAGGAAAATAAAATATGGATATTAAAACCCGAAGTTTTGAGCTTCGGGTTTTATTTTATCATAAACAGCTACCTTTGCACAATCATGAAAGATCAGAAAAAAGACATAAGAGCTCTTTCTAAAGAACAACTGAGAGATTTTTTTGTTGCTCAAGGCGATAAGGCTTTTAGAGGAAATCAAGTCTATGAATGGCTTTGGTCTAAGAGCGTACATAACTTTTCTGATATGACTAATATTTCTCTTACTACAAGAGAATTATTAAACGAAAACTTTGTGATCAACCATATCAAAGTTGATCAAATGCAACAAAGTAAAGACGGTACTATAAAAAATGCAGTAAAGCTTCACGACGGATTAATAGTCGAGTCGGTTTTAATCCCAACCGAAACAAGAACAACCGCTTGTGTGTCTAGTCAGGTGGGTTGTAGTTTGGACTGTAAATTTTGTGCCACAGCTCGTTTAAAAAGGATGAGAAACCTAAATCCTGATGAGATTTACGATCAGGTAGTAGCCATAGATCAGGAAAGTAGGTTGTATCATAATCGTCCGCTTTCAAATATTGTGTTTATGGGGATGGGAGAGCCTTTAATGAACTATAATAATGTATTGAAGGCAATAGAAAAAATAACTTCTGATGAAGGATTAGGGATGTCACCTAAACGGATTACTGTGTCTACTTCTGGGGTGCCTAAAATGATTAAGAAATTAGCCGACGATGAGGTGCGTTTTAAGTTGGCTGTTTCTTTACATTCGGCTATAGAAGAAGTAAGAACTTCTATCATGCCATTTAATGAAAACTTTCCGCTGGAAGATTTACGAGAATCTTTAGAGTATTGGTATGCGAAAACAAAAAGCAGAGTGACTTATGAATATGTAGTTTGGAAGGGTGTTAACGATCAATTGAAAGATGCACAGGCTCTGGTTAGGTTTTGCAAATACGTGCCAAGCAAAGTGAATTTAATTGAGTACAATCCAATCGATGATGGCGAATATCAACAAGCCAGTAATCAAGCTTTAGATATGTATATAGACCAGTTAGAGAAAAACAGGGTCCCAGTTACGGTAAGACGTTCAAGAGGAAAAGATATTGATGCTGCTTGTGGTCAATTGGCAAATAAGTCCTGATAATTAAATAGTTATTGGGTAATTTTTGCTATATTTGGTGCTATATGTAAAACTAAAATAACCTATTAGACTATTTAACATGAAAAAATTATTACTAGCCATTTTAGCATTAACGTTTTTCGTTAACTGTTCAGAAGAGCAAGAAACGTTAACAAATGATTCTACTGTATTAGAAAATCCTGTTGGAATCGAAGATGGTGTAGATACTGAAGTTCCTTTAGTAGCAGATTTTGATTTTGTTGCAAGTGAAGTTAGTGAAAGCGAAGATTTAGATGAGTTAGGTGTATGGAAAGATGAAATTTCTGCATTAGTCAAAAAAGCAAAGGAATATACAATGTCACCTGAGGAATATTTTGATATAGAACAACGTAAAAAAAAAATTCATAATCGTGGTGAAGATGTTAAAGGATCGATTCGTGTTTTTTGTCGCGTACGCCCGATTAGTACATGGGAAATTGAGAGAGGTGATATTGCTGTGTGTCGTGCCGTGGATCC
>JABSPN010000151.1:0-3918 GCA_013214425.1 Flavobacteriaceae bacterium
TCTTAACCAAAGGTGTTTCCCTTTAGTCAGCTTTTTCCAAAAATGATAGATGTGCACATCAATAAACTGAGCAAAAAGATAGGCCAACATCGAAGCAAAGACAGCAATAGCAGAACTTCCAAACACATGTGTATAGTTATCGTTATCGATAGGGGACCATGATGTGGCTTCAGTATTCATACCTACTAATACGATCAATAATGAGAATACAGATGCAAACAACCCGGCTTTTACTAATTGATTGGCTTTCTTTTTTCCATAAATTTCTGAAACAGTATCAGTAATTAAAAACGTGATTGGGTAGGGTAATAACCCAACAGATATTTCAAATAACTTAGAACCAAAAATACTAACATCTACAGGATACCAACCAAAAAATTTCCTGAAAATTAAATTACACACAACAAGAGAGGTAATAAAAAGTGCACCGAGGTACATATAAATGGTATAGGCTAGTTTTTTGTCTTTTTGATTCATAGGATAAAAGTAAGAAAAATACTACCAATAGAATATCTCATAAGCTCTTTCGCATTAATCTAATCAGAGTCTAAAAATCAATAAGAAGTCAAGATTTAACTTGACACAGAGCAGAAGGTTTTGAATGCAGTAGACTTAGGGTCACTAATTTGACCCTTTCTAATCATATGTACTATTGCTATTCCTGCTAATGTTCTTTGTGCTGGCTCAAATTCTTTAAACCCTGTTGTAATTACTATCCTTATTTTGATATTTCGATGGTTTTGTTCTACAATGTTATTGAGGTACTTGACTCGCTGTATGTTTGTATTCTTTCTTGTAAAGCATCTTCTATTCAAAGTTCTTATTCCTGCAGTACTAGCACAACTTTTACCAATATTAATACTCCTTGGTTTTCATTGTTAGCAATAGCTTTGTTCAGGAACTTTTGAGCAGAACCTTTCATTCTCTTTTTGGTGAGTAGAAAATCAATAGTATTTTCTTGTTTCTCTAAAGCTCTGTATAAGTATCTATCCTTACCAGCTACTTTGATATAGGTTTCATCTAATCTCCAAGAATTAGAGACTTGTTTCTTTCTTTTATTCTTGTTAACCGCTATCTGTTTAGAAAATTTGAATAGCCATCTTTGAATAGTAAAATGGTCTACTTTAACTCCTCTAATCTGAAGCAACTCTTCTATATCAATAGCTTACAGAGAATCTTAGTTTAAAATAGACAGCTTGTTTTATAACAATAGCTGGGTAGCGATGATAGTGTATATGTAGTAAATTTTACAATATCAAAATTAAGTATATTTGGGAATAACAGAATTAATGCGACAGGATTGTTGCTGAACCTCTTACAATAAAATCAATAACGCTCTTATTAATGAGCCATTTTATACATTAAATAACGAATAAAAAAACCTTCCGATTGGAAGGCTTTTCTTTATTTGATCTCCAAGTCATAAGGCAATAATAACTGCGGCCCTTTCACCTGAGTGAGTTTTTTCATTTTCTCGAGTAATAGATAGTTTTCCTCTCCAAGTTCTTCCTTTATCATGTCTTCTTTACTCTGAATCAAACTGAATGAATTGAACATATCGGTAAGGTCTTTCTTATAAACTGGTAATTCTTTTAATGTATACTTATCGATCTCGGCTAGTTCGGCAGCTCTTTCAATTGCCACATCTAAACCTCCTATTTCGTCTACCAAACCAATTTTAATCGCATCATTACCAGACCAGACTCTTCCTTGAGCAACTTCATCTACTTCCATTTTGCTCAATCCGCGACCATCAGCAACACGTGTTAAGAATGTATCGTATACATCTTCTATTCCTTCTTTGACTAACGCTCTTTGCTCATCACTTAAAGGCTCGAATAAACTATAGGTTACTCCGTTTTTGTTTGTTGATACTTGTTCTGCATTAATTCCCATATTATTGGCTAACTCATGCATATTAGGTAGGGTTCCATATACTCCAATACTTCCTGTAATCGTGTTTGGTTCAGCAATAATTTTGTTGGCATTACAAGCGATGTAATATCCTCCAGAAGCCGCTAAGTTCCCCATCGAAACAACTACTGGTTTTACCTTTTTTGTGTTTTCAATTTCTCTCCAAATTAGTTCACTTGCCAAGGCACTACCTCCAGGTGAATTAACGCGTAATACAATTGCTTTTACTTTTTCATCTTCTCGAGCTTTCTTTAAAGCTTTATTGATTACACCCTGACCAATTATTGATTCGTTTCCTTCTCCATAAAAAATCTGACCTTGAGCATAGATTACCGCTATCTTATCTTTTTCTTTAGACTTGATCATTTCAAAATGTGTGTATTTGGCATAATCATCTATATCAATACTATTGTAATCATTATCTTCTTCAACTCCTAGTTTTGTTTTAATGAGCGCTTCATATTCGTCTTCATAAACGATTCCATCAATTAACTTAGCCGATAGTGCCATTTTTGGAGTTCTCGTCAGTAAGTTATCTGCAATTGTATCTAATTCAGCTTCAGAAACACCTCTACTGTCAGCAATTTCTGTTTTTACTTCAGCCCAAATTGACTCCAGAAAAGTTGAGATCTGCTCTCTGTTTTCTTCACTCATTTGCTGACTTAAATATCCTTCAACAGCGCTTTTATACTTTCCATGTCTTACTACTTCCATCTTCACTCCGTATTTCTCCTGAAAATCCTTGTAGTACATAATTTCAGTCGTTAACCCTTTAAATTCAAGGGCTCCAACTGGATTTAAGTAAATGCTATCGGCTACTGAATTTAAGTAGTAATCTTTTTGAGTAATGATATCTCCATAGGCCAACACAAATTTCCCAGACTGCTTGAAGTTCAATAAGGCATCTCTTATTGCTTTTGTTTGGGCCATTCCAGCTGTTGTAATGTTATTCTTTAAGGTAATTCCTTTGATGTTATCATCTTCTGCAGCATTGTTAATGGCATCAATAATATCAAATAACCCATTGTATTTTTTATCCTGATTTAAATATACATTCCACTTTCCATAATCAAACTGACCTGCATAATCCATAATCGGTTCATCTAAATTTAATTCCAGTACGCTATTCTTTTTCACTTCAACGATTCCTTCTTCATTACCTCCCATCAAAGCTCCAATAATAATTAAGCCTACACATGAGATTCCTAGAAAAAGAACAATCCCAGTAATTGTTGATAAAACTCTTTTAAAAAAATCCATTTATTTTCCTTTTGTTTAATTCCTATTTATTATTTCGATAGTTTAGAAGACATTCTACTCATTGCTATTACAATTTGGTTATTTTTGTCTTTCTTAAATCTTCGATTTATCAATTAGTAGGTTTTTAATTGGATTTGTTACATCATATATATATTTCTTTAGGGAGTAATAAAGGAGACAGGTTAGGCTATTTGCAAAGCGCTGTTGATTCGATATTTGAAAACATTGGAAATGTACTCGCCATATCAAAAATTTACAGCTCTCCTGCCTGGGGTTTTGAAAGTGATGATTTTCTGAATTGTTGTATTCACATCACTACTTCCGAATCCCCAGAAATAGTACTAAAAAAACTTTTGGTAATTGAAGAATCTTTAGGTCGAATTAAGAATAATGAGCATCAAGGATATCAAGCAAGAACTATTGATTTAGATATTATTTTTTCAAATGAAGAAATAATTAATTCTGATTTTCTCAAGCTGCCTCATCCTGAAATGCAGAACAGACGTTTTGTTTTAGAACCGCTATGTGATATCGCTAAAGAGTTACTACATCCTATCCTAAAGAAAAATATTGCTGAATTATTGAACAGTTGTAAAGATACTAGTGTTTTAACTCCAATTACAACAACTCTAAAAAATCCGATTGAAAACTACCACCTGTCCCAGTTTAAATTCTTAACGATTGAAGGAAATATAGGGTCTGGTAAAACTTCATTAGCTAGTAAATTTTCAGCAGATTTTAATG
>JABSPN010000151.1:3928-7280 GCA_013214425.1 Flavobacteriaceae bacterium
GTGCAGCTTGCGGTCGCAGCATCGAGGCTGTGCCGTGCGTGATGGACGGGAGCTGTGTTCACATGGGATGCAGCGTGCAAGCGTTGGCGGCGGAGCGGAGGCGCTTGGAACGTTTTGCAGAGAATGCTTTTCTACCTAAATTTTATGAAGATCAAACACGATTTGCTTTTCCTTTAGAAATGAGTTTTTTAGCTGATCGTTATCAGCAACTTTCTGATGATATTGCGCAGTATGATTTATTCAAAGACTTTGTGGTGTCTGATTACCATATTTCTAAATCACTCACTTTTGCAAAAGTGACCTTACCTGAAGATGAATTTAATCTTTACCGCAAGTTTTTTAATGTTATTTATAAGGAAATGCAACAACCTGATTGCTATGTTTACTTATACCAAAATACAGAACGATTAATTCAAAATATCAAAAAAAGAGGAAGAGATTATGAGCAACATATTCAGGAGAACTATTTAGAAAAAATTAATGAAGGCTATGTCTCATTTATAAAATCACATCCTGAAATGAAGGTAAAAGTAATCGATATCTCTGACATGGATTTTGTTAAAAAAAGAGCGGATTATATCGAAATATTAAAGCAAATAATTTAGTAGAAAATTAATTGTTGAGCTTACTAAACAAATCCCATAGCACTACTCCGCAACTAACAGAAATATTAAGTGAATGTTTGGTTCCATATTGTGGAATTTCTATGCAATAATCGGATTGATCTACTACTTCTTGTTTTACTCCTTTTACTTCATTCCCAAAAACGACAGCAATTTTCTTAGTAGAGTCCAATTTAAAATCATTCAACATGACAGCTTGTTCTGTTTGCTCAATTGAGGCAACCAAAATAGCATCATTCTGAAGTTCATTTACAAGTTCCAGTGTATCTTTTCTATATTCCCATTCAACAGAATCTGTGGCCCCTAAGGCAGTTCTCTGAATATCTTTATGAGGCGGCGTACCCGTTATTCCGCAGAGATAAACCTTCTCAATAAGAAAGGCATCACTGGTTCTAAAAACAGAGCCCACATTATTCAAACTCCTCACATTATCCAGAACAACAATAATACTAGTTTTATTCGCTTCTTTGAACTCAGCAATGGTCTTTCGGTCTAGTTCACTATTTTTTAATTTCCTCATGGCGCAAATCTAAACAAAAAAAGGCTCCCAATTGGAAGCCTTGTCTATATTGTAAACTAGTATTAGTTTGACTCTTTCATGTTTAAAACAGGGGCTTCACCTTCAGCAGGTAAAACTTCTCCTTTTATTCTCACAGTCATTGTAGGCTTGTTTACAGCATTAGATGTAACAGTTACAGTCTTAGTAAACTTCCCTACTCTATTTGTCGCATACCTTACTTTAATCACATCAGTTTCTCCTGGCATGATTGCATCTTTTGGAGCTTTCGGTACTGTACATCCACAAGATCCTTTTGTTTTGGTGATTAATAAAGGAGCTGTTCCTGTATTTTTTATAACAAACTCTCTATTTCCGTCAGCATTATGAGCAATGGTTCCATAATCAATCGTTTCATTTTCAAATTCGATCATAGGCCCTTCTTTCTTGTTCATAACAGACTTTTCTTCTTTAATCATCATAGATGAATCCTGAGCCTGTGCAGAAAAGGCGAATGCAAATAACACTGCTATAAGTAATAATCTTTTCATTTTATTTTCCTTTTAATTTCTCCAAATGTAATAAATATTCAAACTACTTTATTTAAAAATTATGCTAAAGTTGTGTTTTTAAACGAATTCTCACCATTTATTAAAAAATACTTAGTTGAAAGTTGGTGAATAAGTAAGTCCGTTATATCAATTGCCATTAGACTTAAATAATTAACTTCGCATTTCATCAATTTAAATTTGACAGACTTGGCAACTGTAAAGAAAGTAACTCCTTTAATGAAGCAATACAATACCATCAAGGCTAAATATCCTGATGCCATGTTGTTATTTAGAGTGGGAGATTTCTATGAGACTTTTGGACAAGATGCAGTAAAATGTGCTCGTATATTAGGTATAGTTCTAACCAATAGAAATAATGGGGGAGAAAAAACAGAATTGGCTGGTTTTCCTCATCATTCTCTGAATACATATTTACCTAAATTGGTTAAAGCCGGAATGCGTGTTGCTATTTGTGATCAGTTGGAAGATCCAAAGCAAACCAAGAAAATTGTGAAACGTGGTGTTACTGAATTAGTCACACCAGGGGTTGCTTTAAATGATGAAGTGCTCAACGCTAAAAGTAATAATTTCCTCTGTGCACTTCACTTCGGAAAAAAGTTAATTGGGATATCTTTTTTAGATGTATCCACCGGTGAATTCCTAAGCTCGCAAGGAGACGAAGAATATATCGATAAACTATTACAAAACTTTCACCCCAGCGAAGTACTGATTCCAAAAGTCAAAAAACAATATTTTGCGGACACTTTTGGTAATAATTTCAATATGTTCTACTTAGAAGATTGGATTTTTATGGAGGATTACGCCCATGAAAATCTAACGCAACATTTCAAGACCTCATCATTAAAAGGTTTTGGTATTGATCACCTTTCAGAAGGCATCATCGCTTCTGGAGCCATCTTATATTACTTGTCGGAAACGCAACATAATAAATTAGAGCACATCACTTCGATCCAACGAATTGCTGAAGATGACTATGTCTGGATGGATCGATTTACCGTCAGAAACCTGGAGCTCTATGGTTCATTATCTATTAATGCCATCACTTTATTGGATGTTATCGATAAAACTATTTCTCCAATGGGAAGTCGTTTACTTAAAAGGTGGTTGGCTTTACCTCTTAAAAATATCGAGGCTATTAGAGAGCGTCATCAAGTAGTTTCATATCTATTAGGCCAAGAAGACACTTTCAAAAAAACACGTAACCACATCAAAAAGATTGGGGATTTAGAACGTCTTATTTCTAAAGTCGCTACCCAAAAGGCAACCCCGAGGGAAGTTATACAATTGAAAAATTCATTAGAGGCGATTATTCCAATAAAAGCCTTGGCATCCAACAGCGAAAACTTAGCGTTAAAAACTATCGGTGATCAGCTTCATGACTGTGAATTATTAAGAAATAAAATTAAAGAAACACTTAATGAGGAAGCGCCCGTTAATATTGTCAAGGGGAACGCTATTTCTGAGGGGTTTTCTGAGGAATTAGATGAATATCGTTCTTTAGCACATTCAGGAAAAGATTATCTGGACAATATGTTAGCCAGAGAGACTGAAGCCACTGGGATTCCATCCTTAAAAATATCCTCCAATAATGTTTTTGGGTATTATATCGAAGTACGTAACACACACCGAGATAAAGTTCCTGAAAACTGGATTAGAAAGCA
>JABSPN010000152.1 GCA_013214425.1 Flavobacteriaceae bacterium
AGACATTGACAATACTCTTGAAGAAGTCGTAGTCGTAGCTGGGGGAATCCGAGCCAATTGGCAAGAAGAAACACACCCGATCACAATAAAGGGCACTGTTAACGATGAAGACGGATTACCGCTTCCGGCAGCTTCTATTCAAATTAAAGGTACAGAAGAAGGTGTAATCACTGACTTTCAAGGCAACTATAGTATAATCGTAAAAAATAATGATATACTCGTATTTAATTTTGTAGGCTATGAAACTTTAGAAGTTCCAGTTAAAAACAAAAAGCTTCTTGATGTTATACTTAAGTTCAGCCAACTAGAAGAAGTTATCGTAACAGCTCAAGGAATCACAAGAGAGTTGAGAGTTTTAGGAGGAGCATTTGGCGGGTATTATACTTTAGAAGAAAAAAGTAGTTTCTTCGGTAGGGTTTGGCAAACAGTCAAAAAACCTTTTGTAAAAATTTTTAAGAAAAAAGATTAGCTACACTCCCCTAACCCCTCTCAAGAGGGGAATTATAAGCATGATGCTCTGCCTATCGTATTATAATTAGTATCTTTGAGATGAAAGTTCTAATTAAACAAACCTTCGCTTAATGAGAATTCTTGTATTACTATTACTTTTATCGATAAGTGCCTTTGGGCAATCTGAATATGCCGTGGTAAATCTTTATCGTATTAATGCAGTTTGTTCTAGTTGTGCAGTAGCAATTAAGGTTAATGATGAAGATGTCACGAACATTCAGAACCGTGATAAAATTGAATTAAAATTTAAAAGATCAAAAGAAATAGTTATCACGATATCTGGAGAAAAACCTAAGTTCCTTTACCAGTATACTTTTCAATTAGAAAAAGGGAAAGTCTATTATTATAATGTAAAACCGAGAATTCCCCGAGCAAAAGGGTTTAAAATCGTTAGCCTTGATGATTCACTTCTGGAATACGAATTTACTGAACATTCGTTTATACTAGATTAATTAAGGTTTAATCAAGGCACAACATTATTACACTGGTAGTGAATGCAATATTTTTACTATATTAGATTTATTAACTACTTTAAATCTTAAATCTATGAAGAATAAAATTACTTTTATCTTATTATTACTTACACCTATACTAGTTTTTAGTCAATGGAATCAGATAGGACAAGATCTTGATGGTGAAGGTGCATTTGATCGATTTGGCAGAGCCGTAAGCCTAAGTGACAATGGTAATATAGTTGCCATTGGAGCTTATGAAAATGATGGTAACGGAGTAAACTCTGGGCACGTACGCGTTTTTGAAAACATTGGAAATGTTTGGACACAAATAGGGAGTGATATTGATGGGGAATCCTCTGGAGATAATTCTGGTTTTGCTGTAAGTTTAAGCGGTGATGGCAACATCGTGGCAATAGGAGCTAGAAATAATACTGTAAATGGTCCAGATACTGGGCATGTACGTATCTATGAAAACACTGGAGGGATATGGACACAAATAGGTCAGGACATTGATGGTGAAGCAGCATTAGATTTATCTGGTCAAGCATTAGAAATAAGTAACACCGGGAATATAGTTGCTATTGGAGCCAACGGAAATGATGGTGTGAATGGACCGAGTTCTGGGCATGTACGTGTATATGAAAACCTAGGAGGAGTTTGGACTCAAATTGGACAGGACATTGATGGTGAAGCAACTAGTGACAACTCTGGGATTTCTGTTAGTATAAACGCAAATGGTAACATTGTTGCGATTGGAGCTACATTAAACGCCAATTCAGGACATGTACGTGTTTATGAAAATATTGGAGGGACATGGACACAGATAGGTTCAGATATTGATGGAGAATCGAATGGTGATAATTCTGGTGCAGCTGTTAGTTTAAATAACAATGGAAATATCCTTGCTATTGGAGCAAATTCTAATGACGGCGCAAATGGAGGGAATTCCGGACATGTCCGTGTATACGAAAATACAGGTGGTACATGGACTCAAATTGGTCAGGATATTGATGGTGAAGCAGGGAGCGATAATTTTGGCCAAGCAGTTGAACTAAGTGCTACTGGTGACATAGTTGCTGTTGGAGCTTTTTTTAATGATGGTAATGGAGCAGATTCAGGGCATGTACGTGTGTATGAAAGGGTTGGGAATAGTTGGATTCAAGTCGGAGACGATATCGATGGTGAATCTGCAGGAGATAATGCAGGAATTGAGATCGGATTAAGCGCTGACGGTAGTATTGTTGGTGTTGGAGCTTGGAGAAATAGTGACAACGGAATTGATTCGGGAAGTGTGAAAATATATGGGAATGCTTCTTTAAGTATTGAAAATAATGCTTTTGGAGAAGACATTTCTATCTACCCTAACCCAACTTTTGGAACCTCAAATATTAATTTAGGAAATATTCATGATCAGGTCGAACTGTTTTTTTATGATGCTTTAGGTAAACTTGTTAATCAAGAAAATTATCATAACATAGATAAATTGTCAATTGACACACAAAATTATTCATCAGGGATTTATTTACTAAAAATAATATCTGGCAATCAATATGTTGACTTGAAGTTGATTAAAGGATAAGTGCTATCAGGAGAAACATTTGTATACCAAACAATATTGTCTTTTGACAATTCGTACTTATATTGCAGGGATTGTAACACTGGTATTCATCCAACAACCTATTTGAATAACCTCTCCACCTTTATATCCTTTTACAAAAATATCTTGCTTAGACGGAGCATTTCCTTTATAATGAGCCGCATCTTTTAGAGCATCAGATTTAAAAGCGGGATCAACTTGTCCGGCTTTAATCGCCATTTTTTCTGCTACCCAATACACCGCCTTTTTCTCAAAGACATCATTTCCACAATCATTGGCACTACTCGCATATAACTTAGCAATAAGTAAATAGGCTTTGCCATGATTAGGCTGCTGAGCAAGAGCTTTATGCGCATAATTTCTGGCTGAAGATTTTACACCTCGTATCATCTCTACTTGTGCAATATTAAAGTACATTTTAGCCTTCTTGATATTGACTTCATGCAATTGAGCAGATTCTTCATAATAAGTTTTAGCCTTTTTATATTCCTTTTTCTTAAAAGCAAAATCTCCTAAAAAACCAGCAGATTCTGCCGAAGGCTCTAATTGATAGTAGGCATCAACTATCTTAACGAATAACGGATTTGAAGTACACTCTTTAGCGACCATTCTTCCTGCAGCTCCTCTAAGCCAAGTAGTATTTTCCTTGTTTTTATCAAAACTCTTGGTGTACATCGTAATCAAGTTATCGCAGTTAGCCAAACCTTCTATTAGTTTATCCATGTTCTTTTCGAAGAGCTGCAAGAGTTCTTTCACTTTCTTTATATTGAAATCTCCTTTAGTTAAAGGTTCTCCAGCCTTTTCTTTTTTATCTATTTTGTCTAAACTCGACACCAATTTAGCATGCTCTAATTCAAATTTCTCTTTTAAGTCTTCATATTTATCAAATACCTCTTTAACAGTTATTTTAGAACCTTTTTCTTGATAGCTTTTATATAGGGATTCAAAATAGTAATATAACCTTCTCGGACTTCTAAAGGATTCGGCATCTTGAGTATAAGCCCTATCAAAATCTAAATAGATTTCATCATTGGAACCTACACTGTTCTCGTATTTTAGCTGAGCTTTCTTAGCTAGTGTAGCTCCAACTTTAAAGTATCTAGGCATGTGTACCATACTTTCATCATATAGCTTTAACAGATCATTCAGATAGTCAGTCTTTGTCTCTTTAGAAGTTTTTTTGATTTTATCCTTTAATATTCTCTCTCCATAAATATAGATTGCCTTATTCAGTTTCGGACATTTCTTTCTGGTAGCCATCCAGGGTTCATAGGCCGCATCATAATCTTTCTTTTTTCCTGCTTCATAGAATAGAGAAAGGTTTAGTTTACATTCTTGATCTTCTTGTCCTAAAACAACTTGTTTAGAAAAAAAGATTGAACAGATACATAAAATTAATAGTCTCATAGCGTTTCGTTTGTAAGTGTTAGTAATCAGATTAACTGACGAACTAGCATCAAAAGACATGCCAGAAAATGCACTGTGATGATGGGGCTATTTCCTGAGTTTTCAGGCTATTCTTTTACATTAATTCATTAAATCCCTAGATACAATATATCTTTAATCAAATTGTTATATTTTTACACAAATAAACAAAGCAATGATTAAGAAACTGTCTTATCTACTGATCGCAATTTCAACTTTAATCCTTTGGACTTCTTGTCGCAAAGATTTTGAAACCGTAGCGAGTAACGGTAACTTACGATTCTCAAGAGACACCGTATTCTTAGATACCGTATTTACTAATATTGGTTCGAATACTTATAACCTAAAAGTCTATAACAGAAGTGATGAAGATATTCACATTCCGACTGTTGGTTTAAGTCAGGGAGAGAACTCGTACTACCGATTAAACATCGACGGGATTCCTGGAAAAGTTTTCCAAAATATCGAAATCCCTGCCGAGGACAGTATTTTTGTTTTTGTTGAAACTACGGTCGATATTACTGATTTATCAGCTACAGCTTTAGAATTTTTATATACCGATACTATAGAATTTGACACCGGAACCAATCAGCAGAATGTAGAATTGGTAACGTTGATAAAAGATGCTAATTTCTTGTTTCCTGAAGTTTTACCTGATGGTTCTACGGAAACACTACAAGTGGGCACAGATAGTAATGGAGACCCTATACTAATAGACGGCTTCTTTTTAGATGCTACAGAATTGCATTGGACAAATGAAAAACCTTATGTGATCTACGGATATGCAGCCATCGCTGGTGGCGATGAACTTATAATTGATCCAGGAGCCAGAGTGCATTTTCATGCCGATTCTGGAATATTAGCTTCCAGCACAGGAACTTTAACCGTAAACGGAGCCTTAAGTACAGATCCTGTTGCCTTAGAAAATGAAGTCATTTTTGAAGGAGATAGATTGGAGCCTAGTTTTGCCAATGTACCGGGACAATGGGGAACTATTTGGCTAACTGATGGCGTTGATAATGGAAGTACCGTACAACACACCATTACACACGCAACTATCAAAAATGCAACTGTAGGTATCATTACTGATGGTGATTCCAACTTAGCCGATATCAATCAATTAAATATTAGCAATAGTCAGATTTACAACAGTTCAGCTTTTGGTATTCGAGCCAGAACTTCTGACATCAATGCAGATAATGTGGTGATCAACAATTCAGGAATCAACTCTTTATCAATTGAATTAGGAGGTTTCTATGACTTTAACCATTGTACTATCGCTAATTACTGGACCAATAGCTTTAGAAGTGATCCGGCCTTATTTTTAAGTAATAATATCAACACCACTCAGGGACCTATTTTTGCAGACTTAAATGCGAATTTCAATAATTGTATCATCTTCGGAAATGAAGAAATCGAAATGCTGGTTAGCAATAATCCATCTGCTCTATTCAATTATACAGTAGAAGGAACTCAAATACGTTTTGACAATAACAGTAGCTTATTAGGATTGCCAGAATATGCGCCTATAGTTGTTGGAGTAAATAATTTAAGAAATGGAAATCCAGATTTTCAGGATGTTAGTAACAATAACTTTAATATAGGTGTTGATTCTGATGCTAATGCCAGAGGTGTTGGAAATTTAGTTCCATTTGATATTGTTGGAACAGCTAGAGATGCAGTAAATCCAGATGCCGGAGCTTATGTCAATATTGTTTTTCCTGATGAATAGTTAGTAGCTAGAAATATTAAAAACTGAATTCAACTACAACAATTCTTTTATGAAAATAATTGTCAAAATCTGGACTTAAACTCAAGATTCCCGAAACGACTATTTCATTAGACATTATTCCGGCTTGTTCCTTAACATCATAGTATTTGTTGATTACAGTGTCTGATTTCTTGATTGCATAAAGTGCTAACATATAACTCCCAAGGCTATTAGTTTGGAGTCCATTCTCAGAATCTCTTTGATAAATCTCATCCCACAATCCGCTTTGATTAAATTCTAAATTTGTTTTTTCTGATTGAAATTCAAAGCTTTCCCGATCATCTGCTGACTTTGAAACTAAATCTGTTAAGAATTGTCTGTAAGCTTGTTTAATTGGTAAATCGGGATATTTCTTATTTAAATTTTGTTCAAAATCGGCGACAAGTAAGTTCAGCGCATTAGTTTGTCTTTTCCCTAAAACTTTCTCAAATTTTATAATATTCTCATTTGTTTGTTTTTGAGAACAACCAATTGCAATGATTAAAACTATTATTAAATAAAACTTATGCATGGCTTACCCATTATACTTTAGAAATAGATGTAATTCTATTTACTCTTTAACGATACGCTGAACTGCGTAACGGTTGTCGACTTTAATTTTTACAAAATAAACTCCTGAAGCAAACTCAGAAATATCCATAGCTGATGTCATTTCAGATAATTCAACTTGTTTTACTACTGCTCCAATCGTATTGTAAAATTCAACAGACTTGTTGTTTCCATTAAATAAATCAGTAAAACTAATGGTTAAGATTTCATTCACAGGATTAGGATATACTGAAACAAAATCGTCTAAAGTAACATCATTCGTACTTAATGGAGAGCTTCCTTCAATAATTGTGATTTGTTGATTAGCAGCCACATTTTCGATACGATCAACCAAACCACTTAACCAAGTCACCTGAACATAATCGATTGCAGTTGCGCTTCCTACTCCAACAAATTCAGAAGCAGAGCTTTGTACTAAATAGCTTTCTCCGCAATGTGTATAACGGTATTGAGATTTTCCGTTAGCAAAAACTTCAATTCTAGATCCTATACCATCTCTATTACTAATCGTTCCCTCTAGTTTAATTTTTAGATAGTTATTACTTGTTACGGTTTGGTTTTGCCAAAGATTGATTGTTTCTAAATGATTTAAAACAGCCACATCAGGTTTCCCGTCATTATCAATATCGCCCAGAGCATTACCATAACTAATAGAAGTATCATTGGCATAAATACCACTGGTAGTTGGTTGAGTATAAGAAGCTCCTCCAGTTCCAGCCTCAAAATATGCTGATGAGGCAGTTCCGGTTCCATTTCTACTTGCAACGGTAAAAATATCTAATTCCTCGTCTAAATTGGCGTCAAAAAATACAGATCCCCAACAAACACTATTTACATTCGTTCCCATAGCGTCAGAAATATTGGTGAATGTTCCATCACCATTATTTCTTAAAAAAGCATTTCCTACAGGAGAATTTGGTTCAATTTGATCATCATTACTAAT
>JABSPN010000153.1 GCA_013214425.1 Flavobacteriaceae bacterium
TCCTATATTGTCGCCTATAGCTATGTTGGTTTATTAGGCAATGGCGGAACTTTAATAAGGCTCTTTAATACAATTGGGCTTCCGATTCAAAAAATTGAAATGATGAACATTTTGGGACTTATATGGGTCTTAAGCTGTTCTCTTTACCCATACGTATATGTCGCCGCAAGAGTCACTTTCAAAAGCTTTCCAAAAAGTATCAGAGAAACAACAGATTTGCTAGGCGGATCAAACAAAAAGTACTTTTTTAAAGTTGCATTACCTCTGGCATCTCCTGCTATAATTGGAGGGCTATTTCTTGTTTTTATGGAAGTTTTAAACGATTATGGTGCTGCAAAATATTACGGGATCAATACGTTTACTACAGGTATTTTTCGGACTTGGACAGCACTAGAAGACTTGCAATCTTCCATTTACTTAGCGGCATTACTAGTTATCTTGGTTTTCTTAATCCTTAGTTTAAATAATTGGCTAAGAAGAAAAAAATCTTATCAAATTAAACTGAATCAGGAACATGATGACCAATTTAAGCGCAGTACTCTAAAAGGTAAAAAGGGAATCGTATATGGCAGCATTCTTGGAGTACCGCTTCTTTTTGGCTTCTTACTTCCAATATCACAGTTAATCTATTGGTGTTACTTAACATTTCATAATATGTTTAATATTGAGTTGCTCACGATTACATTACAAAGTTTTGGAGTAGCTTTTATTGCAGCATTTTTTATCATCGTTGTGGCAATCGCTTTAATCAATTTTTCAAAATGGAACCTACTTAAGTCCTTAAACATATTTAAAAACATAGCTATCATTGGTTATGTGATTCCTGGTGCTATTATTGGGATTGGTATCATTAGGAGTAGTCAATCTGTAATTAATTTTTTTGCTGATAACTTCGATTTAAAAATTGGATTTTTATTCTATGCTAGTAGTGTTATCTTAATATATGCCTATATATTTAGGTTTGTAGCAGTTGCCTATAATCCAATTGCTGCAAATACCTTAAAGTTAGGAAAAAGTATTTCTGAATCTTCTTACTTATCAGGAATCGGCAAGATAAAATCATTATTTAAAATTGAATTTCCATTACTTCGAAATACAATCCTAAGTGCTTTCATTTTGGTATTTATTGACATTCTGAAAGAGCTCCCCCTTACATTAATACTAAAACCTTATAACCTACAAACATTAGCCGCAAAAGCCTATGAATATGCTGATGATGAGCGAGTTGCTGAAGCTTCTTTACCTGCATTAATATTAGTACTGGTAATTATTTTTTTAATGCTAATTTTGAATTATTGGGATAAGAAAAAAATAAAAAGAATTGATCATGGTTAAAATTCTAGAGATTAAAAACTTATCTAAATCTTATGATGGAAAGAAATTTGCATTATCAAATTGCAATTTTTTTCTAGAAACAGGAACTATATGTGCTGTTGTGGGAGAGAGCGGTAGCGGTAAGTCAACATTACTTAGGTTAATTGCTGGTTTGGAAAGACCAAATTCAGGAACAATTACAATCAAAGAACAACTCATGAGTAGTGATGATAAAATTATCGCACCTCAAAAAAGAAATGTAGGCTTAGTTTTTCAAGATTTTGCCTTATTCCCTCATTTAACTGTTGCAGAAAATATTGCCTTTGGTTTAAAACAGGATAAACATGAAACCATTAAGAGAATGCTTCAACTCATCCAAAAGGAAGACTATGGCAATGTCTATCCTTCTGCTCTAAGTGGTGGACAAGAACAGCGCGTAGCTATTGCCAGAGCTTTAGCTTTAAATCCTGAATTATTACTATTAGATGAACCCTTTAGTAATTTAGATTCTGGATTAAAATCAGAATTAAGAAAAGAAATAAAATACCTCATCAAAAAACTAAAAACCTCTATGATATTTATTACTCATGACTTTTTTGATGCCATAGATATTGCAGATGAAATTATCTTTCTTAAAGATGGAAATATACTTCAGCATAGCCCAATAGAAAACTTTACGAAAAGTTTAGAAAACGAAGAAGTAAAACATGTTATCGCCGACTTAAGGTCTAATGCCAGTCGTATTCTTGATTTTATCCAATAAAAAAGTGAAGCCCTTCGGCTTCACTTTAAGATTATTTTGCGATGTAGATTTAATTCGATCCTATATCTCCTTCAGCAACTGTAGTTGCATCAGAAGGACTTGTTTGAACCGTAAGGTGTCCGTCATAATTGATTAAATCATTATACAAAACAGCAGTTCCGTTATCCAATGATGTTAATGAGGTTCTTCCTTCTCCGTAAGTTCCGTTAACTGGAGTCAAAGTTGCTGCAATTCCGCCAGGAGCTGCAATACTTCCATTCATTAAATAAACTGGATGATCAACTCCATCTGTCGTTCCATCTAATTCTACAGCTACTAATGCTTCTCCATTATTACGTTCAGCAAAAATCACGACACCATTCACTCCAGATGTATTTGCTTCCTCTAAAGCTCTGGTTGTCGAGTTTCCTGTAAAACCATTTTGCCCTATTTCTCCAAAAGCGACAAATGTATTATCGGTTGTACTCATCTCAACTTTAATACTTCCATCAAATTCTAACATTTCAAGATATGTAATTGAAGTTCCGTTATCTAATGCTCCAAAACCTGTAGAACTAAATCCATTCGCATTAATTGCATTCAAGGTAACTGCCTTTGCGCCATTCTCATTTGCAGTATCAAAATAAATAGCTGCTGGATGATTGTTTCCAGTTCCTTCTGTTAAGTCAATAGTCACAACCACATCAGTACTATCATTATTAAACAACGTAATTGTTCCCATTACTTCAGAATTATTCACATCATATAATGAATATTCCACTGGTAAAGTAACTACTAATGAGCTACCGTCATCATCATTATTACAACTAGTAAATGCGATGGCTAAAATGGTTAAACAAAGAATGCTGAATTTCTTCAAAAACTTCATAAACTTCTTTTTTCATTTGTAAAGGGCAAAAATATCTTTTTCTATACTATTTTTAGTTAAAATTTTTAAAATTTCTACATCTATGAAACATATCGTCGTATTAACTGGAGCTGGAGTAAGTGCAGAAAGTGGTATTTCAACCTTTAGAGACTCTAATGGATTGTGGGAAAATCATGATATAATGGACGTTGCTACTCCTGAAGGCTTTGAAAGAAACCCAGAATTGGTTTTAAGATTTTATAATCAAAGAAGAAAACAACTTTTTGAAGTTGAACCCAATAAAGCACATTTATTATTAGCCAAATTAGAAAAAGAGTATAAAGTCACTATTGTGACTCAAAATGTAGACGATTTACATGAACGTTCAGGTAGTACTAATGTCATTCATCTTCATGGGGAATTAAGAAAAGTGAGAAGCACCTATGAATCAAATTTGATTTACGACTGGACAGAAGATATCAATCTGGGAGATCTGTGTGAGAAAGGACATCAATTGCGACCGCATATTGTCTGGTTTGGAGAAGCTGTTCCTGAATTAGAGAGAGCATCTAGTTTTGTTTATGATGCCGATATTGTCATCATCATAGGAACCTCTATGCAGGTATATCCAGCCGCTAGTTTAATTGATTATGCTCATCCGAAAGCTAAGATCTTCTTTATTGATCCTCGACCAGCTATTAGTGAACAACGAATGGATAATCTCATTGTAATTACAGATTTAGCCAGTAAGGGAATGGAGCTATTGGTTAAAGAGTATTTGTAAAACCGGCTTTCGTTTTCCTGATCCAAACAATCAGAAAATAGGTGGCAATTGTGGCCATAAAATGCTTGATTGAATGTCCGCTTAGCAACTCATTTAGTAAATCAAAGATGTGCTTGTCATAAGTTTCACATACTTTGGCTATTCCGTAGAAAATGAATACAAGAAACAAGTACTTCAACTGCTGATTTGTTTTCTTAAACAACAAAAGAATCAGAGGAATTAATACCATGGGTAAAAACTGAACTAAAGCATAAGGTCTAAGATCTCCACAAGACTCACAACGATGTTCACCAATGATCCAGTACAAAACTGACAAAACACCAATAAGCGTTAATAATAACAACTGTGTCGCGTGATATTTATTCGTGATAAAAAGTGCTATAATGAATGAAAAAAATGGCATAAAAACCAAAGTCATCGGAATACGATCCCATACCAAACTATCATGTGCAGGCTGATAATGAAAATAGGCAGATCCTAAACTCGTTAAAGCGATTCCCACACAAATCAATTGAACATTGATCTTATTCCATTTAGTAAGTTCTAATTTGTTTAGTTGTAGTAAGCCCCAGATTCCAACAAAAAGAAATCCGATATTACTGAACAGATCCCAAAAATTAGCTATTCCAAAAATTTTACGGTCATCGGCAAACTCATAATATGATGGATCTTGAGGAATTGCTTCGGGTTTGATTAAATACAAAATAGCAATACCTAGTATTGCTGTTAGGATAATGACATATATTTTGGCTCTCTTTCCCATCTATTGTGGCATATCTTTTAGAATTTTTAAGCGTAATAAAGAAAACCAGTGAGTCAATGTTTTCACTTGTTCTTCACTAAGCTTGGCATCTGCATGAGTCCATATATAGGAATTTAAAGGCATTTCTCCATCTTCAAGCATTTCAATAGACTCATCAATTTTATGATCTTTATTAGCTGGAGAGTAATTTCCCCATTCAGAAAAGTTTAGCTCACCCTTTCCATGTCGAACATGATCTGCCATCCAATAATTCACTGGAGTGATCGTATTGTACCATGGGTATCTTGTTGAATTCGAGTGGCAATCATAACAAGCGACAATCAATAAATCCTCAATATTTTTAGAAGGGTTTTCCATTACTATAAAATCGTTTTTATTGTCAACTCGAGCTATTTCAGAAATATTTTTTTCGGGTCCAAAAAATTGCATTACTACAAAAACACCCAATAACAGAATGGCTATTCTTTTTAAAATTATCTTCATAATATCGTTATGTTTTGATCGTATTGTCCAATTTGAGTGTATCGAACTTCCGAAAATAATAATTTTTATATTAAAAGAGTTTTTTTAATGAAATCGATAGTATAAACGGACTACTTGATAATCGAGATAAGCTAGTACTTATGGTTTTGGACACTCCTGAACTTTTTTCAGGATTATTTGATCTCATTAGAGATAAAGACTATGGTGACCGGAACTTTTGATTGGTTGATCGATCCCAAATATAATGTGGATCCAAAGATTCACAGAATCCAAACTTTATTGAATTTCAGGAAATATAAAGATTGAATTCCTGAAGAATTGCAGCTCATATTAGAGTAAAACTTTTCAACGGGATCTCCTTAGTATAAAAGTCGAGCAAGAAAAATTTTAAATGAGTCAGAAAAGGAATCATAAACTCCTCCATAATCCTTATCTTTGCACCTTTAATTTTTAAAACACAACAATGTCATTATCTGCATTAAACGCTATTTCTCCTGTCGATGGACGTTATAGAAGTAAGACGCAAAACCTGGCTCCATATTTTTCTGAAGAAGCTTTAATCAAGTATCGTGTTCAGGTAGAAATTGAATATTTTATCGCACTATGTAATATTCCGTTACCTCAGCTAGAAAACTTTGATGCTTCTCTTTATGATGATTTAAGAGCGATTTACCAGGATTTTTCGACTAACGATGCCAGAGCAATCAAAGACATTGAAAAAACCACCAATCACGATGTAAAAGCTGTTGAATATTTTATCAAAGAAAAATTTGACAAGCTTCGTATTTCTGAATACAAGGAATTTATTCACTTCGGATTAACATCACAAGACATTAATAATACCGCTGTTCCATTAAGTATCAAAGAAGCACTAAATGATGTGTATACTGTTCATTTAGTTGAAGTTCTTGATAAACTTAAAGAACTGGCTGAAGAATGGGCAGACATTCCTATGTTAGCCAGAACACATGGGCAACCAGCTTCTCCTACTCGCTTAGGAAAAGAAATGCAGGTGTTCATCACAAGAATAGAACAACAAATTATTCATATCAATCATATTCCAAATGCTGCTAAATTTGGTGGCGCTACTGGAAACTACAATGCACATAAAATCGCCTATCCAGCTATAGATTGGAAAGCCTTTGGAACTCAGTTTGTCGAAAGTACTTTAGGACTACACCACTCCTTCCCTACTACACAAATTGAGCACTATGATCATATGGCAGCCTTGTTTGATGGATTAAAAAGAATTAATACGATTTTAATTGATCTCAATCGTGATATATGGACTTATGTCGCCATGGATTACTTCAAGCAAAAAATTAAAGAAGGTGAAGTAGGTTCTTCTGCTATGCCACATAAAGTAAATCCGATTGATTTTGAAAATTCTGAAGGAAACCTAGGTATCGCTAACGCTATATTTGAACATTTGTCAGGTAAGCTACCTATTTCCAGACTACAACGTGACTTAACCGACAGTACTGTTTTACGCAATGTTGGTGTACCTTTTGGTCATACTATTATTGGATTACAATCTACACTTAAAGGATTAAATAAGTTATTACTGAATGAAGAACAGTTTGCTAACGACCTAGAAAATAACTGGGCTGTTGTTGCTGAAGCTATTCAGAATATCCTAAGGCGTGAAGGATATCCAAAACCATATGAAGCATTAAAAGGTTTAACACGTACAAACGAAAAGATCACAAAACATTCTATCGCCAATTTTATTGACACTCTTGAAATTTCTGAAGAAATCAAGCAAGAGTTAAAGCAAATTACGCCAAGTAATTACACTGGAATATAAGTTAGGAATCGAGTGTCAGGTACTGTGTATCGGGTCTGAACGTTTTAGCTGAACCAAGTTATTCTGAGTATCGTGAAGAATCCAAATCACGATCTCTTATCAACCAATATAAAACAAAAGGGTTGTTTTTACTTCTACAGGCTCAGTATGATAAACCTTTTATATTTTGTGGTTTTACGGTTTTGCAGTTTTTTCATTTTACTGTTTTAAGCTATTCAATTCGTTTTCGTATTTTTAGCTGAAAACAAATACTACGTATGAGAAGAATTGTACTATTAGCCCTAATATTAGTTTCCTTTGCTTGTAAACAAGAAGCAAAAACTGATGACACTATTGATATTGACAATGAAGAAAGAATGAATAATGAGCTTCCTGCTGCAATACTTTCTGAATATATAGATGTATACCTTCCGCTTGAAAAAGAGGTTGATCGCTTCACCTTCACTGAGCCTTGTTCTACTATCTTTGAGCACATAGAAATA
>JABSPN010000154.1 GCA_013214425.1 Flavobacteriaceae bacterium
AAAGTCGTGAATAATTTTTCTTGATATATTTTCTTGCCTTGCATAACTAAAGATATAAAATAATAACCCGCAATTCAGTTTATAATACTATCTTTAGTGAAAAGTTGTGCAACAGGCACACAATGTATAAAACATAGCTAGATTGGCCTATCATAAGGTCTGTGTTTACTTGTTCTTCCCGCCATTTTTTTAGCTTTTTAAGCTCTAAACGTAATAAATATGCACAAAATATAAAAACTCGGCTAATTGTTTAACCAGAATATAGTACTTTTAAGCAACGCTACGTTTCATACACAAGACCGTTGGCAAACATTAAAAATCAATGAAAGATAAATTTTACACTTGGTCAATTTTATTTTTATTAGTTGGATGTACTTCAAAAACCATTGACTATGAAGAAATAAAATCATATCAAGACAATTCGGTAACAGCTTTACACGCTTCTGCAGATGAAAACACCAGAGTTTTACTCATTTTCCCGCATGCTGATGACGAAATCACTTGTGTTGGTCTAACCTCCTATCTTAAAGCAAAAGGAGCAACTATTCATTTGCTAACGCTTGGGCATCACCCAGATACAAAAATCAATGATACCAGAATAGAAGAACTGAAATGTTCATCAAGGAAACTAGGAGTGGAAAAATTAGAAATAGCAGGTCTAATAATCAACAAATGGGATGACATCATGAAAGACAATATTACCTTTTGGTACGACCAACAGGACAGTATCAAAAAAATAATTGAAAATAAAATCAAAATGTATAAACCTCATATTTTGATTACTTACGATACTGAAATTGGTGGATACGGTCATCCCGAACATAGAATTTCTGCCCAACTAACCAAAGATATTTTTAATGAAAACAAACAGGATTCAACTTTTACGCCAAAGAGAATTTATCAATTTACTCTACCAGATAAACTAGAAAAATTTAAGCTAAGTGACATTCCAGCATACGACTACCAAATGAAACTAACAGGCAGTAAGGGATTACCAAAACCTGATGTGGCAATTAATATTATTGAGTATTGGAAAATTAAAAATGAAGTTGCACTTTGTCATGAATCGCAGTTCAAAATTTTGAATAAGTTTCATATGGTAGCTGATCAAAATGATTTAGAAGCTCATTCAAAAGCGTTCAATAAAGAATATTATACAATAATTGAATAAACGATTTGCCAACAATATGTATAAAGCATAGCGGGTAATTGTAAGCCATAAGTTAATTACTTAAAGGCTAGTCCGCCAAGCTTTAAATTGGTATTTATTGTTGGAGAAAAACTAAAAACAAATTATAAAACTCGGCTCTGTGTTTAACCGAAATGTAGTACTTTTATCAACACTACGCTTCATACATTGAGCGTTACCCAACATTTGATGCAAGAATTCAACCCGGCAATTTCAGAAAGAAAAACAGAAGAATTGATTGAAATTGCTCATTCTTCAACTGACCATTGGCAACAAGAAGCAATTAAGCAAGCAAAGAAAGAGTTAGTAAAACGAAATATAACTCAAAAAGAACAAAACGAAGTAATCGAAAGATGGAAAAAAGAAGCAGATGAATATTTCAAAAAAGAAGCGGAAAGATTAGAAAAGAACAAAACCGAGAGTTATGAAAAATGGGAAATGGTCGTGCTCTTTTTATTCGGACCTTTTTTATTTATTAGACCATATTTATTTAACTCACATACATTATTTACATTAAGAGGAGAAAACTATTTTTTAAAATTTAAGCAAAGAATTATCATTTATGGATTAAGTTTTATCGCTTGGTTTTTCTATATAAATTATTCTTTCCAGCAATCGGAAAAGAAAAGACTTGAAGAAATTGAAAAGATTGACATTTCTGACTGGAAAAAGAAACACGGATATGAATAAAAAACGTTACTCAGAATTATGAAAATTACCCTGAAAATATTACTTCTTATTTTGACTTTTAGTGTTCAAGGACAAATTTCAGAATCTTGGAATTTGGATATTGATAGCTACACTCAAAATACGACTATCTATTCTTATAAATTCCCACCAATAGAAACAGCTGAATTCTCGAATGGAGATTTAGTTGTTTTATCCCAAAATGGAAGTTTAGCAAGATTTAAAAATAGTGGAACAATAATCTGGAAAAAAGAAATAGAGACTTGTGCTCAACAGAGAGTAATAATAGACTCGAATGATGATATTATTTTTAGTTGCGGAACTGAAATAACCAAAATTGACTCGAACGGGGAAATCATTTGGAATAAAGATTACTCGAATACATTCAGCAAAAAATATCTGACCTTAGATGCCATCACATCTGCCAACGATAAATTATATGTTACTGGTCATTTTTACCATTCCAAACATTTATGTCAACTTTCGATTGATAAAAATGGTAATGTAATTTGGAAAACCAAGTTCAAACAAAACGTGTACAATGAATTTTCATTTTTACCACCTAAACAAATAGTCGTTTCTAATAATAACATTTTCGTACTTGCTTATCACTACACTAAACCTAACTCATTTCTTTACTCATCAAATCTTAAGGGTAAAAAGAGAATAGAGTAAGAAGTAAATTACAAAATCAAAAAATTACGATTAAAAGGTAATTCATTATTTGCATTAGGCAGTTTGAATACTTTTAAAAACGACAAATTAATTTTCACAAAACTTGATAAATATTTAGATGTAATAGAAAGGTTTGAATTCGGTCTTCTTCAAAATTTATTTTACAATGAGAATACTATTTTATATGATGGCTGGGCATCCAGACCACCAACAAAAGAAGAATATGAAAAAAACTATGTGACATATTATACAATAAATGATTTTAATTTCTTAGATAGTCAAAACTTATTAGTAGTTGGAAACTCATCGAAGAAACCTTGGATAGTTAACATTGATTTAGACCAAGGGATTTTATGGAATTTGGATAAAGAAGATTCAAGATATTTTAAATTTAATAACGAATATACTTATCATGATTACAGTCTATCTTCTATTGACCAAGTAGATAATCGTTTTTTAATTACTGGAATTTGTGAAGAAAAAGTAGGAAGGTTTGAATAC
Organism: Flavobacteriaceae bacterium; assembly: GCA_013214425.1. Lineage (GTDB taxonomy): Bacteria > Bacteroidota > Bacteroidia > Flavobacteriales > Flavobacteriaceae > DT-35. Next base: position 3,053 of record JABSPN010000154.1, read on the forward strand.
TATATTAATTTGTTTGTCCGACAAATAGAAGTAGAAAAATAACGTTGCCTAACAAATAACTGAGGTAAAAAACAACTAAAATTCATAAATTGTTGATTCTCCCAACTCTTCTTTTATTTTCATTAATTCTACATGTCTTATTTTTCTAACCAGAGGGGTTTTATCTTCATCAAGGTCTCTATTTTTTATAATTATTGAATTTGTAGTATCAATAATTTCTTTCCTGGTATATTGATTAATATACATTTTAATGATCGTGCTTTTGTAAATTGTATAGGGCAAAGGTTTCTTCATAATACTTATGTTAATTGTTAAACTTTTTTTTTCGGCTTTTTAGTTTATAATAGATTAATTGTTTGTTTTTGTACATCTAATCATTTTGAATATTTAGAGCTTTAAAATCGCTTTAAAATCGATTTTATCTCAACCAAATAGTGATTTTATACTTTTCCTTCATTGAAAAAGTGTATTTAGCCTTGTCATACTTCAAAATTTTATTGAAATACTTGATCTGATAAAAATAAGTCTTTTAATTAAAATTTTACTTCGAATGTAATAGCTTTGGTTTAGTTTTTGATATCAATAATTATATTTTTTGGCTCTTATTTAACAAGGTATCAGTTCAAATTAATTAATTTTATAAAAAATTGAAGATGAAGTTTACTTTTACAACTATAATCGCATTGCTTTGCTTTTCACCTCTCTTATCGCAAATAGACGGCGAAATTATTACTATTGAATCTGGTAATGAGGAAAGCATTGATTATGGTTTTAAAAGAAAAAAACCTAGCTTATTGAGTGATGACAAAAAGGGATATGGATTAACACAGCCTCGAGACACTATAACTTTAAATGTAGATACCGAGCCTGAATTAGACATTACAAATGACAACGATGAGTATTTGGATCCAACTTTAAAAGGATATAAGCCTAAAGCCTTTAAAGATGCTGAAGTTAAAGACGAACATAAAAGTGATAAATACTTAGGTGACTTCAAAACCAAAGGAAAATACATTACTGTGTATTGCAGAGATCATCAGTTTGTTGACGGTGATCGAGTAAAGTTAGTGCATAATGAAATGGTTATTGAGCAAAATGTTCTATTATCTGGCCAAGACAGAGCTTTTGTAATCGATTTAAATGAGGGGCTCAATCAAATAGATTTTGTGGCTTTAAACCAGGGGAGTTCTGGCCCCAATACTGCTCAGCTTAGAATTTACGATCATACAGGGCAATTATTGGCCGTAAATGTCTGGAACTTAGCCACCGGAGCTAAGGGAACCCTTATTGTTGTCAAAGAATAAACAAAATCGTTTAAAAACTGTTGAAAACCTATACTTACACCACAGGAAAAGCCTATAGTCTTTTCCTATTTTAGCATTCAATCTAGATTGAATGAAAACCATCAAAACAATTCCTGTTTACAACCTGAAAAGTCAAAAACTTACCAGTATTTATGTTGCTGATTTAAAAGCAATTAAAGAAGAAACTATTGATACAAACTTCTTTGATGTTCAAGATGAATTTATCATTATAAAAAATAAATTTTTTAAATCTGAACATTTAGTTCGCTATAAAAAATGCTATATACAAATGCAGGAGTTGAGTTTTGAGAGAGACCCTAATGTTAATTACAAAAAAGTTCTTTTCATTTTAGAATCACCACACCGACATGAATATAATTATGATAAAGGTTTTCAAACCAAAATGCCTTTGAGTGGTAGTTTGAATACATTCAGAACCTCATTTAATCAATTAATGACTGAGATTACGGAAGAGGACTCTGCTTATGAAGTTACCTTATACAATCCGGTTCCATATCAGACATCTTTACATTATTTGTTTAGAAAATCAGTTCAGGAGAGAACACGCTTTAATTTTTGGTTGCATGGCTGGTGGAATATGAAATATCATAGAGACTTTGATCAATACTTAGAACGAAATGCTTTCGATTATTATATTAATGCCAGTACCAGAGCATATAAATCAATTATCTCATTTAAATTATCTACATTAATTGCTACGGAATATCAAGTCTATCATCCAGGTAGCGGATTTTGGAATAGAAAGGAAGTGAACTTTGGAATCAAAAAAATAATACATTTGGATGATTCCCACTGTATGTTTAATCTTCCCGAAAAAGAAGAAGCTCTTTGGTAGCAGCAATTTTATTGACCTCTAATTACAGTTAAAGTTTCTTCACTTATTCCCATCATAGAAGAAAATCTCAAGTTGGTTCTTTGGTGATATCACGATAGAACAGAAGTGACAGTTTATATTTCTTCTTTGTGCATAAAAAATAATACCCTTCAAAATAAATAGATTTGTTCCTCAAGTATCAATCGTGAAAGTTTATTGAATTCATCATAATATTCACATAGCATTTGCCAGACCTCACAGGAGATTGTACTCAGCTCACAATCTTCTGTAATTTCTATATAATCAGAAGAATGCCCACTGTTCAAATAACTATATCAGAAAGCACATGAATTGTTGTCAGGATAGATCCCATAAGTGATGTCTTTTACTCCTTGAGAAAAATATGTTCTAATTGTACCAGAAACGATGTGGTATTTTGTTTTGCAAATTTTAACCTCTTTAAGTAATACGTTTCCTTTTTTTAAACTTCAATACGAGTTGTATTTTCAGAATAATTGCGCTGCATTATCAGACAATTGAGTGTAACTGTTAATATCCTTAAAGGCCTTCCAGAAAATCTTAGAATACTTTTACATTAACAATTCTAAAAAATGTAATAAAATATAACATCCTCACTGGCAATGTGATGACAAATTGTTGAAAAGTTAACAAAGAAAATAGGCTTTGTGGTAATGCTAACATTACTTGTATTTGATAAACTTAAAGAATATATTAGTACAGTTTTAATCCTAAGTTGATTTATTATTTAACTAAATTGAAACATTAAAGCCCCAACATTTTGCGCCTGTTTTTACAGGCGCAATTAAGGACCAGTTTAGAACATTTTCACTGGATTTATGCTCTCCCCATTTTTACTCATTTCAAAATGTAAATGTGCTACTGTAGATAATCCTGTACTACCAACATATCCAATAATATCACCTTTTTTTACTCTGTCTTCTGCTGTGATCTTAAAGCCATTAAGATGCGCATAACGAGTTTCATATCCATTATTATGTTTGATTACAATAAGGTTTCCCCAATTGCCTTCATATTTGGCTAAGGTAATCACGCCATCGGCAGTAGCCACAACTTCTGTCCCTGTTGCAGCTTTGATGTCTATTCCAGAATGCACACGGTGCTTTCCAGTAATAGCATGCTTTCCTGTTATACCATAATCGGCAGTAATATCTTCTTTAGTTTTTCCTTTGATTGGAAAAATAAATGATGGCGCATTACTCATACTCTCAATGATTTCTACTGAAGATAAAATCCTTTCATGATCAGGAGTTGCAAAGGCCATAAACAATACAGCTAAAACTGGTAAGTATACTGTATATTTCAGCTTTGCCCATCGTGTTGATTTTTCTTTTGTCATCATATCTATTCGTTTTTTAAGTGTGATTTGATTAAAATAATTTTGGAGATTAGTTAGTTTGCGTTGTTGTAATGTTTCTAAAAAGACTTCTAAATAAGCTACATTGCTTTCTGATGTATCTATTATAGATTGATCTACCTGAAATTCATGAATATTCTTTATCGATTTTCTAAAAGCTCTTAGTAAGGGATTAAACCAGAAGAAAACTGCATAAAGTTCTAAAAACAATAAATCAAAGGAGTGCTTCATTGCGATGTGTCGTCTCTCATGATTCAATATGGTTTGCAAATGACTTTTCTGATAGTTTTCAGGAATAAAAATCCAATTAAAAAAACTGAAAGGAGAAATTGATATATCAGACACTTCATAAAACTGTTCTGATGAGTTTTTCCTAGAAACACCTTCCAATAAGAACATTTTTCTCATACTCAAAAATAAATTTATCAACATCAAAACGATTCCTATTAAGTATATTGAAACAATCAAGATGCTTAATGGAGATGATAGGTTTTCAGGAACGCTTTTTTCTAAAGAAGCTACTGCTTTTAAATTGACAGTAACAGTCTCGGTGAATTCCTCAATAATAGGTGCGTCATAAGACTTAATTGTCACAAAATTTGCTGATAAAGGAATTATTAATGACAAGGGTAGGGCAGCCAATA
>JABSPN010000155.1 GCA_013214425.1 Flavobacteriaceae bacterium
GAGCCTCCTCCCGGATGTTCTTTAGTGGTTAATAGAGGTCTTATTTTGCTGTCCATACCTACTTGGGGCTTTCCTGTTACTTCCTGTATTTTTTTACCAAAAGCAGTTTCTTCAGGAGTATAAGTTATGGGACCTAATAATTCAATATTGGTTTGCATGACTTCACCGCCTTTTCGGTTGACTAATACTTCATGTAGGCCAGAAACTAATGAGATTTCATATTCTGTATTGGTCATCAAGGCAGCTCCTTCAGCTATTTTTTTAACACGTTCATACACTTCGAGCATTCCATCTCTTTTTGTATCACGTACGCGTGTCCAGATTTTAGTATAATCTGGAACAACGTTGACTACTTGTCCGCCATCCTGGATATGATAATGAATTCGAACAGTAGGCTTGATGTGTTCCCTTAAATAATTAATTCCAGTGGTATACAATTCAAGTGCGTCGGAAGCACTTCTTCCGTTCCAAGGATCTGCAGAAGCGTGAGCCGCCTGTCCGTGAAACTCTACAATAAAATCGACTAGAGCTAAGGAACTCTGTACGTCGGCTTCAGTTTTAGCTGAGGGATGCCAACTGATATTGACATCGACATCATTAAATAATCCTTCACGAGCCATCCATAATTTTCCGAAGAACTTTTCTTCAGCAGGCGTTCCGAAAAATTTTACGGTACCTTTTATGTTTCCACTTTCTAATAATTCTTTTACTGCAATTGCAGCACCTAAACTTCCCGCACCAAAAAGATTATGGCCGCATCCATGACCGGCTGCTCCTTCTTCAAGAGCTTGTTTGGTGGGTTCGGCTTTTTGAGAAATTCCGGGTAATGCATCAAATTCTCCCAGTACGCTAATGACAGGTTTTCCAGAGCCATAAGTCGCAACAAATGCGGTAGGCATACCTGCAACGCCTCTTTCTACTGTAAATCCATTGGCTTCTGCATAATCTGCTAAAAGTTTGGAAGATTCCGTTTCGTTAAAAGCGGTTTCTGCATGTGCCCAGATTTTATCACTGAGTTCAATTAGTTTTTTTTCATGTTTTTCTACGGAAGCGATAATAGCTTTTTTGTTTTTAGATAGTTTCTTTTTTTGAGCTGATGCTGAAAAAGAAACCAAAACAATTGCAATAAAGAGGATTTTATTGAGTTGCATAGTTGGTGATTTAATATTATTAAAGATAAAAAAAACCGAGAACTTCTTCTCGGTTTTTAATTTCATATGTCAGGAAAAACTATAGGGGATTTCCATGTATATCTAATTCAATAACATTTTTCCCTAGCTTTTTAAGTTCTTCAAATTGTGTTTCTTTGTCACCAACAACAACGTAAATCATGTCACCTTCTTGAAGGTATTTTTGAATAATGTTTTTATAATCCTCTAAGGTCATTTTTACCAATTCGTTTTGACTATCGACGATATAACTTTCCGGCTTGTCGTATTTACTCATTTGCCTTAGGATACCAATTTTATTACCTAAGCTTTCATAAGCTCTTGTATTATCTTTTAATACTTTGTTTTTCGTTAGTTCAACATCATCATCAGAGAAATTAGTTCCGTAGTTGGTGACCATATCCTGAATGATCTTTAATGATTTTAGTGTGGCATTGGCTCTTACACTACTGCTGATTCTAAAAGGAGCAACTTCATTGGTTTTGCTTATTCTGGAATAGGCGCCATAAGTATATCCTTTTTCAATTCTGAGTGTTTGGAATAACATCCCACTCGATCCGCTTCCCAAAATCTGGTTGGCAAAATCTAAGTTATTGGCTTCTTCATTGTTTGCTGATAAAGCCAATTTACCAATATTTAAAACCGATTGCTTTGCCCCAGGAAAATCAATAAAAAATAAAGCGTTTTTAGGGATTTCATTGTTAATTACTACTGAAGGAATTTCAACTGAAGTGGCTTTCCAATCGTTTAATGTTTCAATGATTTTAATAGCCTCTTTTTTCTTAATATCTCCTGCTATATGGAAGGTAGCATTTTCTGGCGATAAGTTTTTATAGTACTTCATTAAGTCGCCCATCGAAATGTCTTTGATCGAATTTAATGTTCCTCTTCCTGGAACTCCAAACGGATGCCTTTCACCATATAAGAGTTTATTAAATATGTTTGAAGCGATAGCATTCGGATTTGATTCTCGATCTTTTAATGAAGTTTCTAAAGCCGATTTTAATCGGTCGAACTCTTTTTCATCCCAACGAGGCTCTAATAATACCTCCTTAATAATTGCAATTGTTTGTGCAAAGTTTTTGCTCAAACAAGATCCTGTGATATGAAAATCTTCATTGGTGCTATACATACCTATTCCAGCTCCTATAAGCCCGATGGCTTCTTCTAATTCTGCGGGTGTTTTGGTTTGAGTTCCTTCCATTAACAGATTACTTAAAAGACTAGCTACTCCGGCTTTTTCTTTAGGATCTAATAGATGACCTCCAGGTATGGTAATGTCAAATTGTACTAAAGGAATTTCACTATTTTCTATACCATAAACAGCCATACCATTGTCTAAATCACCTTTCCAGATTTCAGGAGATTTAAAAAGTGGGAGTTCGCCAAAAGGAGGCTCACTTCTGTCGTGTTTTGATGGTGTTTTGTCATATTGCGCCTCTTCCCCTTGACTCACTTCTTCATTAGCGACATTTTGTTTTACTTCTTCAATCCAAACGGTTGCTTCAGTTGCTTTAGCTACAGCTAAATCTAATTGACCTTTAGGTACGACACTTGTCATCACAAAGTTCTTGTCTTTGATATAAGTATTGTACACTCTCATGATGTCTTCAGCAGTAACAGCATCCATTAATTTTGTTGTTTCTGATATATAACCGGCATCTCCATTAAATTCATTGTCTCTGGCTAATTGGAATGCTTTTCCTAAAACTGTTGCGATACTTTGATAAAGATCTGTTTCCATTTGAGCTTTGATACGCTTGAGATCGTTTTCGTCTACTCCTTTTTTCTCAAATCTCATTAAACCTTCATTAATAGCCTCTTTAATTTTGTCTAGATCAGTGCCTTCATTTGCTCTAACTCTAAAAATAAATTCTCCAGCTAATTCATTACTGTTTTGACGCGTACTGACATTGGGAGCTAATTTTTGTTCTTCGACGATGACATTGTAAAGCGGTGATTTTTTACTGCCACTTAATAATTGTCCAAGAATCTCTAATGCATAAGTGTCTTCATGATAATCCTCTACAGTAGGGAGGATCATTCTTAGTTCTGGTAGTTTGGCGAAATTATCTTCAAAATATAAAGATTTAGAGTTTTCTAAGCTCACAGGCATCGCACTTAATGGCGCTACTTCTGGGCCTTTTTTAATTTCTCCGAACCATTTTTCTACCAGGTTTTTAGTTTCTTTAATATCAATATCTCCAGCGATCACTAAAGTAGCATTACTAGCTCCGTAATATTTTGAATAAAACTCTTTTACATCGTCAATAGTAGCGGCTTGTAAATCGGGTAATGAACCGATAACAGTCCAGTTGTACGGATGCCCTTCAGGATATAGGTTTTTTCTAACGATCTCGTCGGTATAGCCATATGGAGAATTGTCAACACGTTGCCTTTTTTCGTTTTTCACTACTTGCTTTTCTCTTTCCAGAGCAGCTTCAGTTACTGTATTGATCATGTATCCAAAACGATCAGAATCTATCCATAGTATCTTTTCAAAAGCATCTTTAGGAACGACTTCATAGTATACTGTTCCGTCTGTCCAGGTTCCACCATTTCTGCTACCTCCCCATTCTGGAATCATTTTACGGTTTGCGCCAACTGGAACATTTTCAGAGTCATTAAAACTCATATGTTCGAAAAAGTGAGCGAAACCTGTTTTACCAGGTTTTTCTCTGTTAGACCCAACATGCATCATGGTGGCAACAGCTACAATGGGGTCACTGTGATCTTCATGTAGCACGACTTCCAGACCATTATCTAAAGTGAATTTCTCGTATTGAATGCTGAATTCTTTTTCGTTTGAGGTTTCTTGTTTTTTTTCAGATGTACCACATGAGATAAGTAAAACCGTGGCAACCAAAAGCGTTAGCTTTAGAGTACTCATAAGATTTTGATTGAGATTAAAAATGGGAAGGTAATGAAATTCAATTTTTTGTCAAGAAAAAAGACCGATTTTAACAATTATGAAGGGTTTTTTTACTAGTTTTTAGAAATGCTATTTAATCTGAATGGTATAAATTTCTGAACGATTATTGAGTACACCTGTACCTCGATATATCATGTGATATCTAATTTTTGACTCAACAAAACCTTTTGTGATAATTCTTTTAGGAGCAACTCCTTTGTCAATTAAATACTGTTTGATACTTTCTATTCTCTTAGAGTAACGATTAAATTATCCTCTGACTTTTCAATGGTGCTGGTTTTATAATCAATTTTAAAGTCAAATTTATTTGTCTTCATTACTGCGGCTATCAAATCTAAATATTTGTGGGACTGGGGATTAATTGTTGTGGGTTGTTACTGTTTTGCTTTAGAATTTCCAAGCCAAATGTTTTCATAAAGATGTTTTAACTGTAAATCAATATTGTCAAAGTTCTGAGTAAAAATTGTTTAGCAAAGAATACAATATAGGCCTGATATGATACTAGCTTTAACGTTCGATTTTATACCAATATGTATCGTCTTCTCCTTCTGCATATCGATCAGTTTTATAATAAGTCAGTCCAATTTTTTCTAGCACTTTACAGGAAGCGATATTGTTGGGCTCGGCTACGCCGATAATACGTTTCAAACCTAATTCAATTAAACCAAATTCAACGATAGCTTCGGCTGTTTCTGAGGCAATACCTTTTCCCCAATATTCTGGAAGAAAACGATATCCTATATCGGTTTCATCGTGTTCAGGAAGGTATTTAAGTCCACAAAAACCAATCACTTTATTATCGGCTTTATAGACTACTGCATATCTTCCGTAGCCGTGAGTCTCATAATCTTTGAAGGTAACCGAATTCATCATTGCAATAGTTTGCTCCAAGCTTGTGAATAGGATATCTCCTGTGTATTTGATAACTTCTGGATTAGAATTGAATTCTAAAACAGCAGGAGCATCATTTAAGGTAAAGGGTCTTAGAATGGTTCTTTCAGTTTCTATAGTTTTCATAGATTTTAATTGTGAACCATAAAAATAATAATTGTTTTCAGAATAAGAATTAGTGTGAGATAATTAAAAAAAAACAAGCACTTGTTGTCTACATGTGCTTGTTAAAGGTTTATTAATTTTCTTTTTAAAGTTTGATACGGGTTTCTGATTAGATGTTCCATTAGAATTTTCCGTATAAGAAATAACATACAATTAACACTGTCATGGCTATTCCGAAGAATCCGTACTTGATTTTTTCTTGTGTTGCTCTACTCATAACTATTTTTTTTAATGTTTATATTAATACCATACTTTAATTTACAAAAAACTCACTAAAAAAGTTAAAAAAAGGTGGTATTGGTAATCTTTAAGTGTAAATAATAGATAAAACATAATATTTTAACGTTAAAATGAAAAAATCTCTTATCGATTTGACAGGGATATGAAGGAATGTGATGGTTTGTTAAAAGATAAAATTGCAGATGATTAATGCTGCCATTGTAAACCCAAATATTCCATACTTGATTTTTTCTTGTGAACTTGTATTCATGATTATTTTTTTGTTAAACGTATTTAGGTTGTTTCTTTTAGTTTTTTCTAATAGTATGACAGTTTAAAACTTCTAATTCCTACTTTTTAAAATAAAAAATCCTCAATCAAATAAAATTGACTGAGGATCATTATGATGGTTGATTTATATCTTAAATAATTGTGGACTGTCCCATTTCGATGTTTGAGTTATTAAAGCAAGAATTTTCATCGTCTGTAATACATTCTTCAATAAAATCTCCTATAGCATCTGTACTGTAACTGCCTACAGGATTTAAATCAGGAGTACAAATTTGTAAAGCAATAGATTTTTCTACAGCCGATTGAATACAATTTGATTCAGTATGAAGTCCGAAATGTTCTAGTAACATAGCAGCAGATAAAATAGAAGCGATTGGGTTGGCAATTCCTTTTCCAGTAGCTTGAGGAAAAGAACCGTGTATAGGCTCAAAAAGTGATTTTCCATCTCCAACTGAGGCTGAAGCCAATAAACCAATAGATCCTCCAATAACGCTAGCTTCATCAGAAATGATATCTCCAAACATATTTTCAGTAAGAATCACATCGAATTGTTTAGGATTCAATATCATTTGCATGGCGGCATTGTCTACAAATAAAAAGTCAAGTGTCACATCTGTATATTCAGTGCTTATCCTAGTTACTATTTTCCTCCACAAACGGGAAGTCTCTAGAACATTAGCTTTGTCTACTAATGTTAATTTCTTATTTCTGTTTTGAGCAGCCTGAAAAGCGAGATGTGTTATGCGTTCGATTTCTTCTTCAGAATATTCACATAAATCGGAAGCTATCGTACCTAGTGAGTTTAATTTTTTTTCACCGAAGTAGATTCCGCCTGTCAACTCTCTATAGATAATAATATCGGTATCTTGAATGATTTCTTTTTTTAAAGGTGATTTTTCTAATAAGGTATCATACGCTTTAACAGGCCTAATATTCGCAAATAAACCTAAGGCTTTTCTTAGTGCTAAAAGTCCTTGCTCTGGACGTATTTTAGCAGAAGGGTTGTTATCGTATTTTGGATCACCTATGGCTCCAAAAAGTATGGCATCAGAACTTAAGCATAAATTTAAAGTCTCTTCCGGTAATGGATTCCCAGTTTGGTCTATAGCAATGGCACCTACAGGAGCTTCTTTGTATTGAAATATATGTCCATATTTTTTAGCAATTGCATCCAATACTTTTATAGATTGTTTGATCACTTCAGGACCAATTCCATCTCCAGCTAATACAGCAATATTAAGATTCATAAGTAGTGTTTTCTAATTCGTATTGTTCTATAATATCTTTTTTACTCAATAAGAAATCAATGTCATCATAACCATTTATAAGACATGTTTTTTTATAGCCATTGATGTCAAAGTGTTTTTTACTTTCTCCTGGTATTTGCACAAATTTGAACAAAAACTTTCAAATTATTATTCGCTATCGAAAATTCTGCATGCATTTCAGCTGATTTATGGTGTTCTGTGTGTGCACAGAAAACGTGGTGCAAGCGCTACACAGGATTATGATGATCTCG
>JABSPN010000156.1 GCA_013214425.1 Flavobacteriaceae bacterium
CGAGCCCGGAAGCCTTTATCAATACCAATATCAACGGAACATTTAACCTATTAGATGTAGCCTATAAAAGCTGGATGGATGGACCGTCGCAAGTCAAAAACGGATTTGAAAACGCTCGTTTTTTACATATTTCTACAGATGAAGTCTATGGAAGCGTAGCAAAAGAAGGTTTGTTTACTGAAACCACAGCCTATGCACCTAATAGTCCGTATAGTGCCTCTAAAGCAGCTTCAGATTTTCTGGTGAGAAGTTATTTTCACACCTACGGAATGAATGTAGTTACGACCAATTGTTCTAATAATTATGGGCCACATCAGCATGATGAGAAATTGATTCCAACGATTATTAGAAAGGCCTTGAATAATGAGAACATTCCGATTTATGGAGATGGAATGAATATTCGAGATTGGTTATATGTAAATGATCATTGTTTGGGAATTGATTTAGCCTTTAAAAATGGGCGAGCAGGTGAAACCTATAATATTGGTGGAAACAACGAAAGAACTAATTTGTATATTGCAGAAACAATATGTGAGGTTCTGGATGAGCTGCAACCCAAAGAGAAAAGTTATAAAGCGCAAATTACATTTGTTAAAGACAGGCCTGGACATGATTTCAGATATGCCATTGATGCTTCAAAAATTGAATCAGAATTAGGATGGAAAGCGATTGAAAATTTCGAAAGTGGAATTCAAAAAACAATAGCCTGGTACATCAATAAATACAACTCATGAAAGGAATTATCTTAGCAGGAGGTTCAGGAACACGGTTACATCCGCTTACTATCACAGTAAGTAAACAATTGATGCCTGTTTTTGACAAACCGATGATTTATTACCCGCTATCAACTTTGATGAGTGCAGGAATAAGAGAAATTCTTATCATCTCAACACCACAAGATTTACCGTTATTTAAAAAATTACTGGGAGACGGAACCCAATTAGGATGCCGATTTGAATATGCCGTTCAGCAGCACCCTAACGGATTAGCAGAAGCTTTTATTATTGGTAAAGACTTTATAGGAAACGATAAAGTGGCCTTAATTCTTGGAGACAATATTTTCTACGGAACAGGATTAGATAAATTGTTAGAAACCAATACCAATCCTGATGGTGGAATCATTTATGCCTACCATGTACAAGACCCAGAACGCTATGGTGTTGTGGAATTTAACAATAGTGGACAAGCAGTTTCTATTGAAGAAAAACCAAAAACACCAAAATCTAATTACGCGGTGCCGGGAATTTACTTTTACGATAATGAAGTATTGGAGATAGCTTCAAACATTAATCCGAGTGGAAGGGGAGAGTTAGAAATTACAGATGTAAACAAAACATATCTTGAGAAAGGAAAACTTCACGTAAGTGTATTGGATAAAGGAACTGCATGGTTAGACACGGGAACCTTTGCTTCGTTAATGCAGGCCTCTCAATTCATTCAAGTCATTGAAGAACGACAAGGATTAAAAATAGGATGTATAGAAGAAGTAGCGTTTAAAAAAGGGTATATCAACAAAGATCAACTTAAAAACCTAGCCAACCCTTTAGTTAAAAGCGGCTACGGAAAATATTTGTTACGATTAATTTAAATGAGTAGATGAAAGTAATCGAAACACCGTTACAGGATTGTTATATTATTGAGCCTGAAATTTTTTATGACCATAGAGGCGAATTTCTTGAAGCATACAATAAAAGAAACTTAGAAAGCGCATTAGGCTTTGGAATCGATTTTGTTCAGGATAATCACTCGGTATCAAGACAATATGTACTTCGAGGATTGCACTATCAAAATGTAGGTCCACAAGCCAAATTAATTAGGGTAATCAAAGGGCGAATTCAAGATGTTGTTGTAGATGCACGGGAAGAGTCTCCTACCTTTGGAAAGCACTTCTCGATGATACTCGACGATGTAAAACACCAACAATTGTTGATTCCGAAAGGCTATCTACACGGATTTTTAGCCCTAGAAGAGCAAACAATTATTACCTATAAATGTGACGATTTCTACAATGCAAAAGCCGATGTAGGAATTATTTATAACGACGATTTCTTAGATATAGATTGGGTTGTCGATTCATCTAAGATTATCTTATCTGAAAAAGACAAAAACTTACCGACTTTCCAAGAGGTATTTTGTAAGTAAACATGAAAGTACTAGTAACAGGAGCTAACGGACAATTAGGGAAAACTCTTCAGGAGCTGAATCAGGATCCAGACGTTCTATTTGTTAGTTCTTTGGAATTAGATCTTACAAATTTTGTACAAGTAGCCAGTATTTTTGCTGAACACAACTTTGATTTTTGTGTAAATTGCGCAGCTTATACCAATGTAGAACTAGCCGAAGATGAAACAGAAAAGGCTTTTTTAGTAAATGCTGAAGCCGTTAAAAACTTAGCTGAAGTTTGTGCAAAGTTCAACACAAAATTGATTCATATTTCAACTGATTATGTGTTCGACGGAAAGAAAAAAGAACCTTATAGTGAGGAAGATAAAACCAATCCGTTGAATCAATACGGAGCATCTAAACTTTCAGGAGAACAGTATCTTCAAGAGATTTTAAAAGAACATTTCATTATTCGTACATCATGGCTTTACTCAAAAAAATATGGAAAGAACTTCTATAAATTTATTGAACGAATAGTAAAGGAAGAAAACGAGATTTCAATTATCGATAATCAATATGGAAGTCCGACTAAAACAGATGATTTAGCCAGGCTTATTTTTAAAATCATTCAGGAGAATAGTTCCTCCTACGGACTGTATCATTATTCAGGAGCAGGAGTAACCAATTGGTATGAATTTGCCGTTGCCATTGTTGAATATCTGGATACCTCAAAGAAAGAGCTGATTTATCCTACAAACTTCTTTAAAACCAAAGCAGTTCGATCAGAATATAGTAAGCTAGATACCAATAAAATTCAGCAAACCTTTGCCATAGACATTGCGAGTTGGCAAGATTCGCTGAATTCCGATTAAAGACTATTTTTATAATTCATAACGTACCCTAAAACTGACAAATCTTGGTTGAATAAAGATTTCAGTATTAGAGACAGAGATATTACCGGCATTATTGCTTACTCTGGAATCGATGTTCAATAAATTGGTTGCTTTTACTTCATATTCCCATTTAGCATCTCTATTCTTTCTGTAAGACAATGAAGCGTTCCAGGTCTGGAAAGTTTCGCTATCTCCACCTTTTTCCTGTTGTCTGTTAAAAGCATAATCTGTTCTGAATGTTATCGCATCCCAGATGTATGCATCAAAATCAACAGAAGGGACATGCGTGTAAAAAACAGTTTCTCTACCTCCTTGTTTATTGGTATTAATACCGTAGCGATAACGCAATCGAAAATTAGGAGCTTTTCTAAAGTTTGTTCTTATTTCAGGAGTGTAGGTCTGACTAATATTTTCGTTTAAAGACCTCACGTTTTCAATGAACTGGTTGTTTTTGCTGTAGTTAAATCCAACTCTGACACTGGCTCTTATTTTTCCGAAAGTTCTTTGAAAACGACCAAAAGAAGAGATGGACTCATCTGCAAATGCCGAATTAAAGAAACTACTCGTAGTAATAACATTTTCAAAATTGGTAATGCTTCTTATTTGATCAATATTCTTAGAATAATTTATACTGGCAAAGACATTGGTATAATTAAATAGATTAAAACTTTGATAAAACAATCTCAAATTATGAGAAAGTGCATTCTGAAGTTCAGGTTCACCAAACTGTATACTGTTAAAATTATTCAAAACTAGGCCTTGAGCAAGTCGGGTGACATCAGTAAATTGATTTTGAATATTGTATCGAAACGTTAAACTTTCACTGTTTTTAAACTGAATACGTGTTTCAAAATCAGGAAGAAAACGGAAAAAGCTCTCTCGAAAATTCTCATTAAACTGACTGTTCTTATTCACATAAGAATGTCCAGAAACCCCCGGAGTAATCGTAAATTTTCCAGCCCTTAAACGATAGTGAAACGCCAAGTATACATCACTAAAATTGTATTCTGTATCATTTGTAGCACGTCCGTTATTAAAATTCGGTGTTGGGGCAAATAGAGAACCGTCTGCCAATATTTGAAACATATCCGAATCAAAGAGCTGTTTACTTAATATGGTCCCTAAGGTAACGTTGATATTACTCTTAGAATTGATGATGTGATAATAATCTAGTTTACTGTCTAATTGATTGGATTTGATACGTCTGTTTTGACCAATATTATAATTGTTTAGAGAAGTGTCAAAACCTAAAGCATCAGCAGTAGAATCAAACGCATCACTATTTACAGGATCGTTATTATTGGTAGGATCATTTACCAGTAAAGCACTGTAAAAAGGATCTTCATCTTTTATCAGATGCTGCGCATAAAAAGCAAAGATGTTATTTTCGTTTAGGGTGTAGTAATAGTTTAAATTTTGGTTAATACTAAACGGAGTGACTTCATCAAATTGATCGGTGTTTCCTAATACTGAAGAAAAGAAATTCTGGTCTTGTTCATCCTGAGATAAACGACCTAAAACATCATAATCTACTTGATTATTCACATTTGGTTTGTAGGAAGCGCTTAACTTCACGAGTCCCTGATCAGATTTTTCAGTACTGATCTGTTGGGTCGCTTCATCAGGAATGCCTAAGTTTTCGTCTGTATACTGAATAAAACTCGATCTGTTCGAAGCAATTCGGGTACTATTATAAATTGCAAAACCACTAATATCTAAGGCATCGCTTGGAGAATAACTGAAATTCGTTGCGCCTAGTTTATTTTCAACGTCAACAGCATTATTTTGTGAGGTTAAAAAAGACAGGCTATTATTTCCTAAATTGATACTTGTTCCACTATTATTGCTTGGAATGTTAAAACCAAAACCACCACCAAAATTCCTTAAATCTTGTCGGGACAAGGCCACTTCGCCCAAATTATTCATGTCACCAATAAAGTTCAAACTAAATTTCGGACTGTAATAAAACAGTTTGGGCTGCAAAAGATAAAGCCCTTCTTCTGGAGCAGAACCACCTCCAGCGGTAACATTACCAAACCAAAAATTTTCTTTTCCTTCTTTGAGCTTAATATTTAAAGCTACATTATCTTGATTGTTGGTCACACTTCTTAGTTGACCTACTTCTGAAAAGTTTTTAAGGACTTGGATTTTATCGACGGCACTTGATGGAATGTTTTTGGTAGCCAGTTTACTGTCTCCGTCAAAAAAATCTTTACCATTCACCAAGACTTTATTTACCACTTTTCCTTCAACTTCGACTTGACCATCATCATTAATCTCCACGCCAGGTAACTTTTCCAGAACATCTTCTAATTTTCTTTCAGTTCCATTTTTAAAAGAATCAGCATTGTAAACTAATGTGTCTCCTTTTATCGTAACAGGCATTTCATAGGTAAGTTCCACTTCATCCAGTAAATTGTCAAACTGCATTGAAAAGTTTTTCTCAAGATTGACTTCTTTCGTTTCTAGAATTTCTTCTATGGTTTTCATACCAAGATAGCTCACTTTAAGATCATATTGAGTATTCTTTTTGAGCTTTAATTCGTAAACCCCATTTTCGTCTGTCACATCGAAAGACTCTAAAGCTTGTGAAGTTTTATTAATTGCAATAACATTGGCGAGCTCTAAAGGGTCACCGATACTATCTTTGACAGCTCCTTTTACATTCACTTGAGCAAAACCAACAAGAGAAAAGAACAAAAGAAACAGTGGTAAAATGTTTTTCATAGCGATAAATCTTAGAATGATTAGCGTCTCATTCTATTGTTTCTGAATTCTTTCATTTTTGCGACGATCGTCTCCTGGTATTCACTTTTGGTAATTTCTTTTCCTTTAGAAGGAGCTTTTATTTCGATTTTTTCATCAGGATTCATGACAATTTTAGAGCATAACATAGTTGTATCTCCAGCCGTTACCTCAAGGATCAATCCAGGAAGTCCCCAATATTCAGACGGACCGTGTCTTACAGGTATTTGTGGTGAATACCACGCTTCAATTTCTGTCATCGGAACCTCTGGTTTTTTTTCTTCTCCTGAATCAGAACCAGCATCTGCTGTTTCTTCAGTATTGCGAATACTATCCCATGAAAAAGAGAACCATTGTAAGTCGCTTGTAGGAACAGAAGCTGTGGCCTTAAAACAAGTATAATTTCCAATTTGTTTGGTTTCTGTACCCATTTTCCACTCAATGGCTTGTAGGCCATCCTTAACCAGAAACTTTTTTCCGTAGAAATCCTGATTCTGAATTTGAGTATTCGTTTTTACGTTTTTGTACTGTAAACCAGCGGCAAAGTTTTTACCCCAGGAATCTGTAGCGCCAGAAACAGCATCTAGCTTTTCTTCTTCCTTAAATAAAGATTCTTCTTTGTTGAAGGTTAAAACAAAGCTTTTTTCCAATCTGTTTTTCAAACGATCTTTGATTTGTTTTTTTTGGGCCTCACTCATACGGGCCCCCCATCGACCTAAATCTAAATTGCTTTTAGAGATATAATAGGCTTTACCTTGAAATTCCTGGTCGTTAGTTTTAGTACTACTCAACAGCAATAAACTAAGACTTAAAATACCGAAACGAAATAATAATGCTTTCATAAAAATCTATTTTTGTTTAACAAACATACTAAAAGGTTAAACAAAACCAAATATTTTATCATAAAATTAACAAGTTAGCAATAATAGAGATTTAAAGTTTTAGTGTCACTTGAAAAGCGATTGCATCAGAGATGGCATCGTTTTTAACTTTATTATTATAGGTAATTCCCCATAGTGTTCTGTCAATTTTAAAACGAGTAGTCAGTTGTTTTTTATTAAAGTCAACCTCCGCATTAAAAAAGATGGGCAAGGTGATGTCTTTAATAGTAAGATTGGCATTGATTCTCATATGAGTACTATCATAATATATAACGTTAGTAAAAACCAATTTGGAAGTTTGATATAACTTGACATCAAAAAAATCGGGATCTTTTAAATGGCTAATTAAACCATTTTCGTATTCACCACTCTCGTCACTCATTCTATTCATATCAATAACAAATGCTCCTCCAGAAATTTTTTTACCAGTCTTGATAAAATATCCTTCTTTAAAATCAACTTCACCATGATGTCCTCCAAAATAGAATTCCATATCACAAGACCATTTTAGTTCGCTT
>JABSPN010000157.1 GCA_013214425.1 Flavobacteriaceae bacterium
TATCAATCTTTTAGAGTGTCGACCTGTTTGCCTGTTTACTCCAGTACTAGTAGCGTTTAAATCACTAAAAGCATTGGATAATGTAATATCAAAAAACACAAGTTCAAGCACTACGATAAAAGATGCTGGAGATGATCCAGATGTTACACATTTAGCAGAAATAACGGCAACTATAGAACTGAACAACTCTAAAGAAATCGTTTTTAAAAGAGGGCAAGGTGTTGGTTTGGTAACACTCCCAGGATTAGAAATTGAGGTAGGAGAACCTGCAATAAATCCAGTACCAAGAAAGATGATGCAAACTGTAGTATATAAGATACTATCAGATTACAAATTGGAAAATCGAGGTGTTTCGATAACTATTACTGTTAAGGATGGTGAAACATTGGCTAAGAGAACTTTAAACAGTCGTTTAGGTATTTTACATGGAATTTCAATACTTGGAACTTCTGGGATTGTCACGCCTTTTTCAGCAGCATCTTATATAGCTAGTATAAAACAAGGGATAGATGTAGCGGTTGCCAATTACTCAGATGAACTCTTAATCAATTCTGGTGCACGAAGTGAAAAAATGATGAAAAATTTATTTCCTAAAATATCAGAAATAGCCTGTATTCATTATGGTAATTGGATACAAGAAACTTTTGAAAAAATAGCTAAAACACCTGAAATTCAGAAAGTAAACATGGGTATTATGTTGGGTAAAGCCGCTAAACTAGCTAAAGGGGATCTTAATACTCATAGTGGAAAAACGACTTGGGATAAAAAATTTATAGCTCAAGTAGCCATAGAAGCAGGATATTCTGAGGAAATTGCCAATACTATTTTATCTTTAAATATGGCAGGACGTTTACGTGAAATCTTTATTTTTGCGCAACGAGAGAAGTTTTATCAAATACTTTTAAAACATTGTTTTAAACATTGTCATAAAATTGTTCCGAGTATAAAGCTTGATTTGTATTTAATTAGTAATGACGGAAAATATATAAAATATATTGAATGAATTTAATGAACCTGACCAGACCTTTAATTGCTGGTATTTTACATTCCTTTGAGCCAGATCATATGTCTGCAGTATCTGTTCTGGCCGCAGAAAATGCAATAAATAAAAAGACAGTAACGATCAAAAGTGTTTTTACTGCTTCGCAATGGGCTTTAGGACATTCAGTAACACTATTATTGTTTGGAGGAATTGCTTTACTCTTTAAAACAGCATTATCTACTTTTGTAACTAATATTTCGTTTTGGGCAGAAATGAGTGTAGGTCCTATTATGATTTGGTTGGGGATTATTGCTATCAGAAGAAATCATATAATAAATGAACAACTTGCCGATCACAAAAAGATAGAAGCTCACGAACATGCTGCTAATAATCCTATTCACTTACATGGTAAAAAAGGTGAAGAAATTGTTATGAATCCAGTCAATAAATCATTTTGGATAGGTATGCTACATGGGTTAGCAGGAACTGGAGGTGCGCTTACTTCAGCTTTAGTTATCAGTGCAAGTACAATGTCTGAAGCTATTTTAATTCTGGTTGTAGAATCTATTGGAGTCATTTTATCAATGGCTGTTTACAGTTATGTGTTGATTTATGCAATGAGTCGATTTATAGAACGAAATATGTCTATTTTTAAATGGATGAACGGAATTGTGGGGTTAATTTCTATCGCAGTAGGATTATACATGATATATAATCATGCTTTTGAATAAAATTTAAAAAATATGACTTCGAACAATAGTTTTCCATTTACATCAATAATAGGACAAGATGATTTTAAATTATGCTTGTTACTAAATTTAATAGATCCAACTATAGGAGGAGTGTTAGCCACAGGCGATAAAGGAACTGGAAAAACAACTACAGTTAGAGCATTGAGTCAGTTGATGGGCAAGGATTTTCCATTTGTAAACTTACCTATAGGAGCTACGGAAGACCGGGTTTTAGGGAATGTAAACTTAGAAGCCTTAATTAATCAAAAGAAAACTATTGTAGATAAAGGCCTATTAGCAAAAGCTCATCAAGGTTTTTTATATATAGACGAAGTTAACTTATTAAACGACTATTTAATGGATATCTTGTTGGATGCTTCGGCTTCAGGAGGTTATCATCTAGAAAGAGAGGGAATCTCTCAATGGTTAGAAAGTCGTTTTTGTTTGGTGGGAACCATGAATCCAGAAGAAGGAGAATTACGTCCGCAATTAAAAGATAGGTTCGGACTAAGTGTGCAAATAAAAACTCCAAAAGACATTTCAAGTCGAAAGAAAATTGCATCCCAACGATTGGTTTTCGATTCCAATGCGATAAGCTTTTACGAAAATGTTCAGGAAGAAGAAAAGCAATTAAAATCAGAAATAGTCCATGCAAAAAATAAATTAGCGTCTATAATATTGTCCGAAGAAATTCATGAAGCTTCAGCAAAGTTAACTATAGAAGCTAATGTAGAAGGTATGCGAGCAGATATTTTATTATTAAAATCTGCACGAGCCTTCGCTGCTTTACAAAATAAAGAAGAAGTTACTTTAGAAATGCTTTATAAAATTGCACCTTTTGTTCTGGAACATAGAAGTAATGATTTTACTCCTCCTCAAAACAATGAAAATAATAATCCTGAGCAATATCATGAGGAGTCAGAAAAGATAGAAAGTAACTTACAGGAAGGTGATTCATTTCAACTACCAGAAAATATTAAACGTGGTTTAAAATTTTCTACCCACCAGTCATCATCAAAAAAAAAAGAAATAATACTTCCATCATCTGAACCACTTAAAGAAAGTCCATATATAGCAACGCCACAATCATCTATAGCGTTAACTAAGACTATTAAAAATTATGTCGTTACACAAAAGTTTACTGCTATATATAAACAGGTTACAAAAAAATCTTCCGTTAAAGTTGTTTTTTTATTGGATACCAGCGCTTCAATGGCAATTGATAAACAACTTGGATATATAAAAGGAATTGTACAAAAAACTATAGCATCTTATCCTTCAAAAAAAATAGAATATGCTATTGTAACACTTGAAAAATCATCTGCAAAAATTCTTCAATACTTTACAAGTGATCATGAAGTAATTAACAACACCAATCGGCAGTTAATAGCAGCAGGGAAAACAAATTTAGGAAGTGCTTTTTTTAAAGTATTCGAATTGTTAAAATCAATCAATAAAAAAACCGTTCAATTATTTATTTTAACAGATGGTAAAGTAAATTCTGGGGGTAAAAATCCATTTGAATTTGCCGTAAAGAATTACAGAACTTATCTCTCTAAACTTTCTAATACCACAATTGTAGATACTGAAAATAGTTTTGTGAAATTGGGTAGAGCCAAATTATTGGCAGATACATTACGCGTTAATTACCTTAATCTTTCTTCGTTGTAAAATGCCAAAAACATTCTTAATAGCAGCTCCATGGAGTAATTCAGGAAAAACAACCGTTACACTGGGGTTAGCTCGTTATTTTAGTAATGAAGGTTATCATGTACAAACATTTAAATGTGGTCCAGATTATATCGACACAAAACATCACTCCACAGCTTCAAAAAATCCTGGGATAAATTTAGATAGTATGATGATGTCTGATACGCACTTGAAAGAAGTTTTCGTAAAATATGGTAGTCATACAGATATTAACATTGTTGAGGGAGTTATGGGGCTTTTCGACGGAGCTGTAAAAGATAAAGGGAGCTCTGCCGAAATTGCAAAAAGATTAAATATTCCAGTCATATTAGTGGTAAATGCAAAAGCAATGGCGCATACAATAGCTCCAATTTTACTTGGATTAAAAACGTTTGATCCAGAAGTGCATATTGCAGGTGTTTTATTCAATTTTGTAAGAACAGAATCACATTACACATTTTTAAAAGAAGCATGTAATACCCTAGGTATTCCTTCTTTAGGGTATATTCCACCAAATGATGAGATAAAAATCCCTTCTAGGCATTTAGGTCTTCATATTGAACATAATTTTGAAGAATTAATAGAAAAAGCGGCAAGTCATCTAGGAGAACATGTTGACCTTAAGCAATTACTCACAGTAGCTCACGAAGTTCCACTGCCCAAGGGGAACGGTTCCAATGGGGTTAATCCCATTGGATCAGTTGAACTCAGTAGAATTGAAAAAGAAAAACCTCTCTTGAAAATAGCAATCGCTAAAGATGAAGCATTTTCATTTACCTATTTAGAAAACCTGAATTATTTAAAAGAAATAGGTGAAGTTGTTTTCTTTAGCCCGATTCATGACAAAGAATTACCTGAAGTAGATTTAATTTATTTAGCTGGAGGATATCCAGAATTGTATTTAAAAGAGTTAAGTTCAAATAACTCAATGCAAGAAGCCATTAAAAATGCGGCTGATAAAGGTGTGAAAATTTTTGCTGAATGCGGTGGAATGATGTACCTAGGAAAACAGATAATCCATGAAGATGGCACACCATATACAATGGTTGGAATTTTTGATTTTACAACCACAATGGAAAATAAGAGGCTACATTTAGGCTATCGAAAAGTAGTTTTTGAAGAAGAAGAAGTTTGGGGGCACGAATTTCATTATTCGTCAATTATTGATGATGATTATGATTCGGCAGCAAAAATATATACTGCAAGAGATAAAGAGATTCATACAAAAGTATATTCCTATAAAAATGTTATTGCAAGTTATATCCATTTATATTGGGGCGATGGAAACTTTAAATGGTTTGAGAAACGCGAGGCAAGTCGTAAAGGTAACGATCTCTTTAAGCAGAATTCTAAGAAGATAAATCCCAATGGAAGCAAATAATTAAACTATGCATTTAATAGCTACTATACCTGGAGGCTGGAATCCAGATGATGATGGTGTTTTTTATATAGAACAAAAACCAGGAGATATCGTTTTCTTAAGTGCAGGAGATACCGAGATTCATACAATCAACGAAGCTTATAAAACACTTCATGATGAAGAAAAAGGACAGCTTCCCAGTTTACGTATGACCAACTTGGTATATCTCAAACAAGAATTGACAATAGATAATTATATTGAAGATGTTTTAGAGAAAGCAAAAGTTATTGTTTGTAGCTTATTAGGGGGGATGAGTTATTATAAATACCTGGTGGAATCACTGGTGGAACTTCAGGAGAGTACAGATTGTGTACTACTATTTATTCCTGCGCATGAACCCGATTATGAATTAATGAAATTATCTTCTGAAGATATTCAAACTGTACATCATTGCAGGCAATATTTACAACAAGGAGGAAAATTAAATGCTATCGGCTTTTTAAATTATTTACGAAAGTATTTTTTTGATGAGGCAATTAAAGTTCAAACTCCTGATACCATTGAAGATTTATTTTTGTTCACTTTTAATCAAGGAATAGTTACTCAAAAAGTACTTCAAGATAATTTAGATAGATTAAAACCAATAACGATATTATTGGCTTATCGAACTCATTATTTGGCGAACAATCTTGAGCCACTTTACATATTGAGTAAGGAGTTGGAAAACGCAGGAATCAATCCTGTTATTACATTTGCACATAATTTAAGAGATGCCAATACACTCATCAATTTAGAAAAACTCATTACTAACTCTGGCAGTAGATCAATACATGCCATTATAAATACTACTGGATTTACAATCAAATCATCTAACGATTCTGATTTTATTTTTGATAGGCTTGGAATTCCAGTACTACAAGCTATATTTTCCACCACAAATAAATTGGTTTGGGAAGAAGGATTATTTGGTTTACCTCCAACAGATATTGCTATGAACATAGCATTACCAGAGATTGATGGAAGAATTATTGGTAGAGCCGTTTCTTTCAAGAAGGAAATACAAAAAGACACGTTAACCGATAGTACCATTGTAAAATACGAAGCTTATAAACCGGCATGTGCATTTATGGCTCGATTAGCAAAAAATTGGATTTCCTTACAACAGAAAAAGAATGAAGAGAAGCATGTTGCTGTGATTTTACCAAATTACCCGAATAAAGATAGTCGATTGGCAAATGGAGTCGGTTTAGACACTCCTGAAAGCTGCATTGTATTATTAAATGCACTTAAAAAAGCAGGTTATAATACTGGTGATCAATTACCAAATTCAGGGACAGCGTTAATGCATTGGATTACACAAGTAACAACAAACGATACCAGTACTACACAAACACGGCCACATGCAATTCTATATAATTTAGAAGATTTTAAAAATCGATTTGAAACGCTATCGACGGTATTAAAAGAAAAAATAGTAATACAATGGGGAGCTCCTGACGATGATCCTTATTTTACTGAAGAAGGATTTATTGTTTCTGGTTTTCTTTTGGGAAATATCTTCTTAAGTATACAGCCTTCCAGAGGTTACAATCAAGATCCGCAAGCTATTTATCATTCGCCAGATTTAGCTCCTACTTATCAGTATTTGGCTTATTATTTTTGGTTACAGGATACTTATCAGGCAGATGCGGTTATTCATCTTGGGAAACATGGTAATTTAGAATGGTTGCCTGGCAAAAGCGTATCACTAGACCCTGAAACCTGCTTTCCTGCTATGTTATTCGATGCTTTACCCCATTTTTATCCGTTTATTATAAACGATCCAGGAGAAGGCACTCAGGCAAAACGAAGGAATCAAGCGGTAATTATAGATCATTTAATTCCTCCCATGACACGAGCCGAAAGTTATGGAAGCCTTATGAAGCTCGAGCATCTAGTAGATGAATATTACGAAGCTTCAAATTTAGATTTAAAACGATCTAACGCTATAGAAAAAGAGATTGCAGATTTAGTTAAGGAAACCAAACTTAATGTAGATTTAGGAACCATTTCAGATGATCTGGATGAACTTTTAGTAAAACTGGACGGTTATTTATGTGAATTAAAAGAAGCTCAAATACGTGACGGTTTGCACATATTTGGAAAAGCCCCAGTAGGCGAACAATTAATAGATCTTTTAATCGCTTTACATAGAATGCCCACTTACAAACAAAAAGGGGTTACGCAGCTCCTTGCTGAAGATTTTGGCATTAAAGAAGATTTTCTGGGATCAGATTATGCAGAAAAAACGGATCTAATCATAGGAGATAAAAATTGTAAAACTATAGGTCAGGTAGTTGAACAGT